>JANXUN010000077.1 GCA_025356185.1 Gemmatimonadaceae bacterium | reverse complement strand
CTCGACGGTCCACAGGTCGGATCGGCACGCGTGGTCGCGTGGTTCGATGCACTGCGAGTGTGGTGGGAGCGCGCAGTGTCTGGACGAGCACGCAACCCCCTCGCCGCATTGCTCCTCGTGCTCGGCGTCATTGGCATCGCGCGACTTCGGCCAAACGATGACATTCGCCTGCTCCAAAGTCTTCCGCCTGAACTCCTTCACGAACAGTCGGAAGTAGGTCGCATTCTCGACGTACCATTTGCGGCCCAGTTTTACGTCGTGCGCGGTGCGAACGAGAATGAGCTGCTGTCGCGTGAAGAAGCACTCCTCGATCGACTCGACGAATTGCAACGGCACCATATCCTCTCGGGATATCAGGCGATCTCGTCGTGGGTGCCTTCACATACGCGACTCGTGCACGACGCAGCGTTGATCGACGCGCAATTGTACTCGCAACATGGACCGCTTGAGCCGTTGCGGGCGGCGCTCAATGAAAGCGCCACATGGGCGAACTCCAGTCGCGCGGCCGCACGAGCGGCCGCGGTGGCACCAGCACCGGCACCAGTGTCCGCAACCATCACGAGGCCTCACGGTGCGCTCAATATCGCGTCGTGGCTCGCCAGTCCGATTTCTCAACCAATGCGCGCGCTGTGGCTGGGCGACAGCACATCCGGGCCTATCACCGTCGTGACGCTTAAGGGAGTGACGGACTTGCGGGCGCCCGAGCTTGCACGTGCTGCGAACGACGTGCCCGGTGTGAAATGGGCCGACCAAGTGTCGGATATTTCGTCTGTGCTTGGTCGATATCGCGTACGCATGAGCGTCGTGCTTGCGATCAGCTATGTCGCGCTCTGGGTGCTGCTCATTCCACGCTACAAGCGCAACGCATGGCGCGTGCTTGCGCCGAGTGTGCTCGCGAGCGTAGTTGCGTTGGCAACGATCGGGCTGCTTGGCCAACCGCTGCAATTGTTTCACATCCTCGGACTCTATCTCGTCTTTGGACTCGGCGTCGACTACGCGATCTTTCTCGTCGAGCATTCTCGAGGCGACGGTGAAGATGTGTGGTTTGCCGTTGGACTTGCCGCCACCAGCACCATTCTCTCCCTCGGCTTGCTGGCGCTCAGTGCCACACCGGTGCTGCGCGCGTTTGGACTCACGATGATGATTGGCACGACGGTGTCGTTGGTCACAGCGCCGTTGTTCTTTCGCCGCTCGCGCACGCATACGCCACACGCGACATAACAGACACTACTTCACGCAATGCATACGACGAAGACGGACGTGGTCATTATTGGCGCAGGTCCCGCCGGTTCCGTTGCTGCGGCCCTGCTCGCGCAGAAGGGCTGGTCGGTTGAGGTGGTGGAACGCACGCACTTTCCGCGCTTCTCCATCGGCGAAAGCCTCTTGCCGCAGTCGATGACGTTTCTTGAGGAAGCAGGACTGCTTGACGACGTGGACGCAGCAAACTTTCAGTTCAAGGATGGTGCGGCATTTCACTTGAACGGCGTCGAAACCAGCATCTACTTTCCCAACAAGAGTGCGCGCGGACCGTCCACCACGTACCAGATACGGCGGGAAGTATTTGACACGATCCTGGCAAAAGGAGCGGCCAAGAAAGGTGCGAACGTCGTGTTCGGCGAAGAGGTCGTCGCATTCGAAAGTGATGATGCGGGTGCAACGGTTACCGTCCGGAACGAGCAGGGCGGCGAACGAAA
Source organism: Gemmatimonadaceae bacterium (assembly GCA_025356185.1). Classification (GTDB taxonomy): domain Bacteria; phylum Gemmatimonadota; class Gemmatimonadetes; order Gemmatimonadales; family Gemmatimonadaceae; genus Gemmatimonas. The sequence goes on along the minus strand of JANXUN010000077.1, from coordinate 24,565 downwards.
TATTCACGCACGGTTTGCGCTCGATGCAAGCGGTTTCGGTCGCGTCCTGAGTCGATTGCTCAAACTCGAGCTCCCGTCAAATTTTCCTGATCGGCGTTCCGTGTTCTGTCACGTGAAGGACAACATCAGTGACGACACCTTCGATCGAAACAAAATTCTCATCACGATAAACCCCAACAATCCGGAAATCTGGTATTGGCACATTCCCCTCGCAGAAGGGCTTTCGTCTATCGGCGCTGTTGGTCCGAGCGATGCCATTCTCGCGGCCGGCGCGACGGATCATGAGCGTTTGTGGTCGCTGCTCGGGGAAGTGCCGAGGCTGACGCAGCTGCTCGAGCATGCAACTATTGTGCGTCCTGTGAACACGATCGCCGGCTACGCATGCAAAGTGTCGAGCCTCGTTGGTCCGAACTATGCGCTGCTTGGCAACGCCGCCGAGTTTCTCGATCCGGTGTTTTCGTCGGGTGTGACAATTGCGCTTAAGTCGGCGAGCCTCGCCTGCGATCTCATTGATCGATCCCTGCGCGGCGAGTCGGTGAACTGGAACACCGAGTTTGTAGACGAACTCTATGTCGGCATCGAGACGTTTCGCGCGTGTGTCGAAACGTGGTATACAGGGCGATTGCAGCGCATCATTTTCAATCGCCCCGAGCAGATGACTGATGCCGTGCGCATGCTGACGTCGGTACTCGCTGGATACGCGTGGGATCGTGACAACGCGATTGTCAGAGAGCCACAGCGCATGCTGAGACTGCTCGACGAACTGTCAGCGCGTTAGCTCCAACTCGTTCTCGCGTCTCCGCGAGACCAGCATGAGCAACGGCGATGTCATCACGGTGGTGACGAGTGCCATCACCACCATGATGGCGAACATCGTGCGCGAAATCACGCCCAGTTCGAGACCGACATTGAGCACGACGAGCTCCATCAGCCCTCGCGTGTTCATCAGAATTCCGATCCCGATCGAGTCGCGCCACGACATCGCCGTCATGCGTGCTGCGACGGTCGCTCCGCCAAACTTGCCGGCAATGGCGACCGTAATGACTACGGCGCACGTGCCCCACAATGCCGGCGAGTCGAGCAGGCCAATCTGGGTGCGTAATCCCGAGTAAGCGAAAAAGATCGGCAGAAACAGCGTCGACACGATGGTTTCCAGCGCATCGGCGATAGCGGCAGCAAGTCCGGAAGCACGCGGAAGTATCGCGCCGGCGGCAAACGCACCAAACACGGCGTGCACGCCAATGCGCTCTGTGACAAATGCGCACGCCAATGCAAACACCAGCGCAGCACCGATCACTTCAGCGCTGACCGGAGCCTTTGCCGCGTCGTTGCCAGCGAGGCGTCGCTCATCGAGTGCAGCAAGCACACGTCGCCCAACGACGACCAGCAGCAGTGCAAATGCCACGACTTTAGCAATCGTGAATGTGATGATACTGAGTGCATCGCCTGCGCGGGCAATCGCGACAACAGCGGCAAGTATGCACCACGCTGTGACATCGCCAATGGCCGCGCTCGCAATCGCGACCGATCCCATTCGCGTGGACGTCATGCCGCGCTCATCAAGAATGCGCGCCAGCACAGGAAATGCAGTGACGCTCATGGCGGTGCCGATGAACAACGCGAACGGCAGCAGCGCAACGGGAGCGCCAGCGGCGTCACGACCAGCGAGTGACGGGTAAAGCAAGACGGCGAGTCCGGCGCCCATGAGCATCGGAAGCACGAGACTGGCGTTGCTCACGGCAACGGCAACCATCGCGCGCGCGCGAAGTACGTCAAGATCAATCCGACATCCGACAACAAACATGAACAGGACGACGCCGGTTTGACTGACGGCGTTCAACGCCAACATGTGCGTTGGCGGAAACAGTTGATTCGATACCTGCGGCGCGATCGAACCAAACAGAGACGGTCCGAGCGCGACGCCGGCGATCATCTCTCCGATGACGCGCGGTTGCCCCAGCCCGCGAACGATTCGTCCGACGATCAACGCCACCGACAGCACGACGACGAGCTGCCCGAGGAAAAGCGATAAGTCGAGCACTGGCGCTATAGGCGGTGTGGAGCGGAAGATGCTAAATGCACAACGAGGGCCGACGCATCGCGTCGACCCTCGTCTCATCCGCGAACGTGCAGACTACTTGATCTTAAACGTGATGCCACCGTTCGCCAGCGCGGCGCCAGCTCCGACGTCCGCATAAAACGCAAGGTTCGAGCTGATAAAGTACCGTCCGCCCGCGCGTGCGATCGCGTAGACACCGCTGCTGTAGCCGCAGCCTAAGTTGTACGTGAATGTCTGGCTGCACGTCACGGCCGTGTATCCGAGACCGGCACCGACGAACGCATCGAACTTTTTGTTCTCGAGCTTAAAGTGGTAGTTGCCTGTCACGCCGATCGGGATGTACTTGATGCTGTAGTACGAGCTTGACCACGAATAGAAATCAGCACTGACGCCGATGCCGAGAAGCCCGTTGCCAAGCTCCGGGAGATCCTTGAAGATGGTCTCGAAGCGACCACCGAAGGAAATGTTGGCGCCGCCGAGGTTGCCAATGCCAATCACACCGCCAACGTCGGTGTATCCGAGGGAGACCTGCGCCGACGCGTGGCGCGCCGGTACCGCCAACACTGCGGCGATGGCCATGGTGCCAATGAGCTTACGAATCATCTGTTATTCCTCTGCAGTCAGGTGAGCGTGGCGCGACAGGCTTGCACAATAGCTGCTCCGATCGTCGCGTGAAGTCGGTTTAACAGTTTCAACCGTACAACGTACGCGAGAGATTATCTCTGCTCGCGTGCACTCGCAAGTGTCCAAAAGGCAATCACGCGGCGGCGATGCCGAGTGGTTCATACAGCGCCGCAAGATGATCGACCACCACGTGAGCGCCGGCATCGCGTAACCGATCCGCAGGCATTAGATCCGCATACCCAATTACGGTCATGCCAGCCGCCGCCGCGCCACGAACGCCGAGCGGACTGTCTTCGATTACAACGCATCGCGCCGGTGCAACGCCCAGTCGTCCTGCCGCCAACAGAAAGAGATCCGGGGCCGGCTTTGGCCGCGCGACATCCATAGAAGAAAACCGACGACCGTCAAAGCGTTGCAACAGTTTGGTCACGCCCAGCGTCGTTTCCATCTTTGAATGCTCGCCGTTCGACGCTACCGCGTACGGGACGCCTGCCGCATCGAGCGCGTCGAGTAGTGCGACGATGCCTTCCACCGGCTGTAACTCCTGCACGAGTGCCACGCGCATCGCGGCGTGATAGCGCTCCAACAGGTCGTTGGGCGGCACAGCACCCAGTCGCTCGGTGATGATCTCTACGCAGCGACCCATCGAATTGCCCATAAACGTCTCAATCATCTCCGACTGCGTGAACGACAGACCAATCTCGTTCAGCAATAAGGCAAACACTCGGCTCGAAATGCGTTCGCTGTCGACGAGTACGCCATCACAATCGAAGATGACTAAATCGAATGCTCGCTCATACACGCGTGCGCGCCTCGCGCAGTTGCGCCGCCACCGCGTCAGGTCCCGTGCCGCCTGCAATGTTTCGTGCTGCCAACGAGGCATCGACGCCCAACGCATCACGCGCGTCATCGCCAAAGAGCGCGTGCGCGGCCGTGAATCGCTCGTGCGGCAGCGCATTGAGTTCGATGCCCGCTTCTTCGGCCTGACGCACAAGCGAACCGACCGCGCCGTGCGCTTCGCGAAACGTCGCGCCCTTTTTCACAAGATAGTCCGCGAGATCGGTCGCCATCATCGCGCTCGACACCGCGGCACGCATGCGCGCACGATCCACGCGCAGCTCAGCAATCGCACCAGCCATCGCTGGCAAGACGAGCAACAACAAATCGACCGCGCCAAACAAGGCACGCTTGTCGTCCTGCAAATCCTTGCTATACCCACTCGGCAATCCCTTAATCGTTGCGAGCATCGACACGAGATCACCCAGCACGCGAGCGCCCGATCCGCGCGCTAACTCAAAGACATCAGGATTCCGTTTTTGCGGCATCATGCTGGAGCCGGTCGAAAATCCGTCGCCGAATTTCACAAAACCGAATTCGCTCGATCCGTAGATGATGAGATCTTCGGCGATTCGCGAGCAGTGCACTGCGGTCATGGTGCACACAAACAGCGTTTCGGCGACAAAATCGCGATCGCCGGTCGCATCAATGCTGTTATGCGAAATCGCCGCAAACCCCAGCAATTCACGCAGCATTTCGCGAGAGACAGGAAATGCGCTGCCGGCGATTGCGCCTGAACCCAGCGGCAACACCGCAGTGCCGCGCGCCGCGCTGGCTAGTCGCGTGCGATCGCGATCGAGGGGCCAAAAGTGCGAAAGCATCCAGTGGGCGCCACTCACGGGTTGCGCGCGTTGCAAGTGCGTGTAGGCCGGCAACACAGCGTCGGTCAGCGATTCGGCTTGCATGAGCAGCGCGCTTTGCAACCCGCGCACCGCGTCGTCGAGCCGCACGCACGCGTCCATCGTCCACAAACGCGATGCGGTTGCGACCTGATCGTTGCGTGAGCGTCCCGTGTGCAACTTCGACGCGACCGTACCGGCTTCCTCGTGCAGCAGCCGGTCGATCATCGTGTGAATGTCTTCGTCGGTCGCGATCGGTACCGCACCATCGGCAATGCGCGCGCCCACACGATCGAGACCACTCGTTAACGCGTCGCGTTCGTCGGCGCTCAGCACTCCGGCGGCAGCCAGCGCAGTCGCCCACGCCTTGGACAGGCGCACATCGTGCGGCCACAACCGAAAGTCGGTGCCGATCGAGCGGTTGATGGCGTCGAGCAGTGGGGATGGGCCACCGGCAAAGCGGCCGCCCCACAATTTGTGCGTGGCATCTTTTGAATCAGTCACAAAGCGTGTCAAAGCCTGTAATCGAGGGGCGAAAAAAGCGACAAATGGGAAAGTATGCAGCGCGACTGCATAAACGCGGCATCGACGCTGGCAAGTTAATCGCGGAGATACGCCTTGAGACGCCGAAGAACGCGTTCACGCCCAGGTACGGACCGGCAAATGATCAGTACCGTATCGTCGCCAGCGATCGTGCCGGCGACATCGGGCCACTCCAGCTGATCTAACGCTTCCGCTACCGGTTGCGCACCCGATTTCATGGTCCGCGCAACGACCAACGCCTGCACGCCTTCGACACTGGTGAGCAGCTGCGGCAACATCGATTCGAGCTGACGAAGGTTGTCATCATCGGCGTGTCCGTTCTCGGGAAACGCGTAGCGCACGTGTCCCGTCTCGTCAGGAATACGACCCAGCCGCAACTCGCGCAGATCGCGTGACAGGGTCGACTGCGTAACATCCCACCCGCGTCGAGCGAGCTGCCGACGCAACTCCTCCTGGCTCGCGACCGCACGTGCGGTAACGACCTCACGAATGGCGTTGTGGCGGTCGGATTTAGACGGGAGACGGGACACGGGAGACGGGAGAAGACGGGAGGCGGAAGACTCGCAACTCAAGTGCGCTGGCAACTGAATCAAATGACTGGCCACTCGCAACTCGAAACTGGCAACTGGGAACTATCTCTGAAACTCGCACCGTTGACACGGAATGAGTGAGAAATTATGCATTCGTAGTGCATAAAGTACAGTCTATCCGTGTCGGGGTCCTCGGCGCCAGCGGGTACTCCGGACGTGAGTTGTGTCGCCTCATCGCCGGACATCCGCACTTCACGCTCGCGTTTGCCACCGCCAACGCGCAACGCGGCACCACGCTTCGCGTGCGCGCCAGCGACCGCGTCCACGACATTCCGCTGGTAGGTACGGACGACATCGATCTCGCGTCGGCCGATCTCGTCTTCGCCGCGCTCCCACACGGCGCGTCTGCCGAGTGGGTGGCCAAAGCCATCGCCGCTGGGACGAGGGTGGTGGACTTATCAAGTGATTTGCGCCCCGGTCATGGTGGCGTGCTGCACGCGCTCCCCGACGGCGTGCCGTCAGATGCGCCGTACGGAATCCCCGAGCTATTTCGCGAACAGCTGCGCAATGCGCGCGTCGTTGCGAACCCCGGCTGTTATGCGACGAGTGTGTTGGTGGCGCTGGCGCCGTTAGCGCGTGCGGGACTGATCGCGGCTGGCAGCACGATTAATATCAGCGCAGCCAGCGGTGTGAGCGGCGCCGGTGCGTCCCCCAAACTTGAATATTTGTTCGCTGAGGTAACCGAGAACTTTCGTGCATACGGTGTCGGCAATTCGCATCGCCATCTGCACGAAATGCGTCACACGATGTCGACGTTCGGCGTCGACTGCGATCTACTGTTCACGCCGCATCTGTTGCCCGTTGATCGTGGCATTCTCAGCACGATCACGGTGCCGCTCACGCGCACGCTGACTGACGCGCTCGCGCCATTTGTCGATGCCTATGCCAACGAACCATTCGTCGAGTTAACCAACGATCTTCCGGCCCTCGTCGATGTGCAGTATCGCAACGTCGTGCGCATCGGAGTGCGCGTCCCAACGGGAATGCGCTCGCCCACGCTGGTGGTGTTCAGCGCTCTCGACAATCTCGTGAAAGGCGCCGCAGGACAGGCGATTCAAAACGCCAATCTGATGTACGGATTGGACGAAACCGCAGGACTGCCGCAATGACCGCTGCGCACAACGACATCATCGTCATCAAGCTCGGTGGTCGCACGCAATCAGATGTCGCGCTGCCGGGTGTGATAGCCGACCTCTGGCGCGATCGACTTCACGAGGCGCGCGGCAACGTTGTCATCGTTCACGGTGGCGGCGATCAGATCAGCGCGCTGCAACGCATGCGTGGCGAAGAGCCCGTGTTTGTGGGTGGACGTCGCGTGAGCACCGAAGGGGTAATCGAAATCGTACGCATGGTGCTCTCGGGGCTCGCCAACAAACAGTTGGTCTCGGCGCTGACCGCAGCGGGTGTGCCTGCCGTTGGTATTTCTGGTGAAGACGCCGCGCTGCTGCGCGCTACACCAATCGACGAAGCCCTGTTCGGGTCGTCCGGCACGCCCACGCACGTCGATCGTCGAATTGTCGACGCATTGCTATCGCAAACGTTCTGCCCTGTCATCTCACCCGTGGCGACGCACGATGATCAAGCGATTGGTGGTGCGCTCAACGTCAATGGCGACGATGCCGCTGCCGCAATCGCCGCCGCCCTCAATGCCGACGAACTGTTCTTGCTTGCCGACGTGCCGGGCGTACTCGACGCCAATCGCAAACTCATTGCGTCGCTCTCATTAGCCGAAGCGCGCCTGTTGGTCGCGTCGGGAGTCGCCGGCGGCGGCATGGCCGCCAAGCTCGATGCGTGTGCACATGCCCTCACACACGGTGTGAAGCGCGTCCGCATCGGCGATGTCGCCGCGCTCGCCGATTCAACCGCCGGAACGCTCATCGTCGCCGAACACGCTGTCACGCCACACGCCACATCGCATCACGCTGCATCTGTCTCTCACTGAGTTTGCTCATGACGCCCACGTCTATGAAATCGCCCGTCGCGCCGATTGCGTTCGCCGCCGCTTCGTTGGCAACACCCGCCGCAGGGAACGTGGCAATCGCGCCGGTGACCGCCATACTCGGCACGTACAAGCGACCGGCGCCGCTGTTCGTACGCGGCGACGGCGTGTATTTGTGGGATGACGCGGGCACGAAGTACATCGATTTCGTTGCCGGCATCGCCGTGACGTCGCTCGGCCATAACGATGCGGGCGTCATGAACGCGATGCGCGAGGCTATGGCCACGGGACTCATTCATACGTCCAACCTGTATCGCACTGCGCCCGGTGAACTGTTAGCCGAGTGGCTGGTGGACAACTCGTTTGCGTCGCGCGTGTTCTTTTGCAACTCCGGCGCAGAAGCCAACGAAGGCGCATTCAAGTTTGCGCGTCGGTGGGCGCGCACAGAGCATGCGCACACGTCCGGCACATCGGCCAAGCACGAAATCATTGCGGTGCGCGGATCATTTCACGGTCGGATGCCTGGCACGTTAGCGGCCACGGACCGGCCGGCGTATCGATTGCCGTTTCGTCCGCTCATGGGCGGCGTCACGATCGTAGAACGTGACTTGGACGAACTGCGCACCGTGCTCGATCCAGAAACGGCCGCAGCAGTGATTGTCGAACCTATTCAGGGTGAAGGCGGTGTGCGCATCGTCGATCCTGAATTCTTGCGTGGACTTCGTACGCTCACTCGCGAGCGCAACGTGTTGCTCATCCTCGACGAAATTCAGTGCGGGCTGGGACGCACCGGTTCGGTGTTTGCATACGAACAGCTTGGATTTGAACCCGATATGCTGACGATGGCCAAGCCGATGGCCGGCGGATTGCCGATGGGCGCGATTCTCGTCACCGACGCAATTGCCAAGACCATTCAGCCTGGCGATCACGGCACGACCTTTGGCGGCGGACCGCTGCTCGCGCATGTTGCGAATCATGTCGTGCGCAGACTCTCCGAACCGGCGCTATTAGCGCATGTGCGCGAGACCGGCGTGTGGTTTGGTGAGCAGCTGCAAGCGCTCGCCGACCGCACCGGACGCGTGCGCGACATTCGCGGCAAAGGACTGATGTGGGGGATGGACGTCCACGAGCCGGCCGCCGCGATTATTGCGCGCGCGTTTGCTCGCGGTCTGCTGCTGGTGGGCGCCGGCGAACACACGCTGCGCTTCCTGCCACCGCTCACGATCACCCGAGACGAGCTCTCGGCGGGGCTCGCGATTCTCGAGCAGGCGCTTACCGCGTCGTGAATTGTCGCCGGTCGGCGGGTCTGGTAACTGACTACCACGGATCAAAAATGGATTTGACGGATACAAACTGATAAAACAATTCTTTATCTGTTGTTATCCGTCAAATCCATTATTAATCCGTGGTAGTCAGTTTTGCTGTTCCCTTCCTCCATCTGAGCACCGTCGCGCGACACGAATGAATCCCGTACACTTGTGCGGATGACGAAATACGTCGCACTTGCACTTGCACTTCTCATCGCCTCGGCACGCGCATCGACGCTTGCCGCGCAGTCGGTCGCAGCGGTCGCGCCGACTGCGGTGTTGCACATTCACGTCGCACAAGAGCGCGATCGCGCCGTGCCCGACGTCGAACTCACGATCAGCGGCAACGGCAATAATCGCACGGTCAAAACCGACACCGCGGGTGACGCACGGATCGATGGGCTGCGAAGCGGAGTGCTGGATCTGCGCGTTCGTCGCATTGGCTTTGACGTGGCGCAGTTCCTCGTGCGCGTTGCGGCGGGCGACAACGAAGTCACCGTGCGTGTGAGCAAGACTGCGACCGTCCTCGATGAAATACGTGTCGTGGGCAACCGCACGGTAAACGGCCGGCTCGAAGATTTCGACGCGCGCGTTGCTCGTGGCGAGCCGAGCGCCGTCGTCACGCGATCGCAAATTGAAAAACGCAACCCCATCGCGCTTTCACAGATGCTGCGTGGAATGGCGGGCATTCGCATTTCGGACTCTCTGGGCTACACGGTGGCAATTTCGGACCGAGGAAAGAAATACGACAAAGGCCAAATGGTCCCATGCGTGCTGCGACTAGCGGTCGATGGTGTGCTCGTAGCCGGCGGCATCGATGCGGTTCCGCCAATCGAAGTTTATGGCGTCGAAGTGTATTTCGGACCTAGTCGCATTCCCCTGCAGTTCAACGGCGCGCGCGCCAACCAATTCTGCGGCTTGATCATGATCTGGACGCGCGTCGAGTAGCGTCGTCTTTCGCGTCTCCCTTCTTCTTTCTCCATTCTCCCGTCTCCCTTGTACATTCCCGCACCATTTGCCGAGACCGATCGCGCGGTCCTACACGCGTTCATCACCTCGCACCCACTCGGCGCACTCACGACGTCGTCGCCAACCCACGGACTGTACGCAACGCATTTGCCACTCGTGCTCGACCCTGCGCAGGGCGCGCACGGCACGCTTCGCGGACACATTGCGCGCATGAACCCTCACCATGTGAAAGCCGCCGACACGCACGACGCGCTCGTACTATTCACTGGTGCCAACGCCTATATCACTCCCGCGTGGTATCCGTCCAAAGCGCAACACGGCAAGGTCGTGCCCACGTGGAATTACGTCGCGGTACACGTCGCCGGCACGGTGCGATTCATCGACGATCGCGATTTTCTCCTTCGGCATCTCCACACTCTCACGACCCAACACGAAGCGGCGCAGGCGCATCCGTGGGCCATGAGCGACGCGCCGTCGGCGTATATCGATCAGCAGCTCAAAGGGATCATTGGCGTCGAAATCGAAATCGTGTCACTCGAAGGCAAATGGAAAATGAGTCAGAATCGCAGCGACGAAGACATCGGCGGCGTGATTCACGGCCTTCAGCATTCACCGTCGCCCGCGCACGACGCGGTCGCCAAGCACATCGTTGCGCGTCGACCAGTTCGATAGCGCGGCGGGTTTTGTAACTGACTGACACGGATGATACCGAAACGGCACGGATGAACACGAATCAAACCACAAAATATTTGCAGTATCCGTGTCCATCAAAGCTGTTGATCCGTGTCATTCGTGTCAGTCAGTTTCGGTTCATCGCACGTCACGGAATGCGCGCGAAAAAAACTCGCACTAGTGCATTGCAGAATTATTCGCAATATTGTTCGCACCTTCACGTGCCTCCGTGAGTGGAGCGGGATCGTCACGCGGTGCACTGCGTGCGTCAGCCGCAAGCAGCACCGGCCCCGCGTGGCTGAGTAACCGACGGAAAAGCACCTGTCCTGGCGCGTCGATCCGGCGACGTGCACGAGGCCGGACGGGTGTCGTCGAGTGCACGAATGCCGCAGCATGCAGCGCTGTTCAGCGCCTCTGCTCTCTGCCACCCGTCGCCGTTCCTGCCCCCTGCGATCCGCAAAGACAAGCGCTTGTGCTGCAGACTGCACGCAGTCACAATAGCTTTCGCACATGAGCACTTCACTTCGCAAGATCGCCGCGACGTTACTCATCAGCGTCACGACCGCGCCGACCGCCTACGCGCAACGCGGCACTCCACTCCCGCCGACGCTCGTCGTTCAAATCACCGTCGACCAACTGCGCCCCGATTACCTCGACCGATTCGGCGCACAACTCACCGGTGGTCTCGCGCGCTTCAAGCGCGAAGGCGCGTTCTTTACCAACGCGACGCACGACCATGCGACCACCGAAACGGCGCCAGGACATGCGACGCTCTGGTCGGGGCGATTTCCAGCGCACACGGGCGTCGTCATCAATGACATCGGCGTCGCCGATCCGCAGTCACCACTGCTCTTCGGCAAAGCCGGCGGTGGCGCGTCGCCATACCGCTTTCGCGGTTCCGCATTCTTTGACTGGGTGCGCGCCAAAGACAAATACAGTCGTGCGCTCTCCGTCTCACGCAAAGATCGTGGCGCGATTCTCCCTCTGGGACGAGCCAAGCAAAACGTTTTCTGGTATTCGTTGGATGGACGCTTCACCACCAGCACCTACTACGGCGACACCATTCCCACGTGGGTGAAAGCGTTTAACGCCACCAACTTCACTGCGAAGTTTCTCGGCACTCCATGGAATACGCTGCTCGACGCCTCGGCGTATCCAGAAAAAGATTCGGTACCGATCGAAAGCCTCGGGAAGAATTTCATGTTTCCCCACGTGCTGTCGAGCGACCCCAAAGTCGGTGCGAATGACTTCACCGAATTCCCGTGGATGGATGACGCCACCGTGGATTTCGCGCTTGCGGGTGTCAACGCGCTCCGGCTCGGCGACGGTCCGTCGCTGGATGTGCTGGCAGTTTCGTTGAGCACGACCGATGCTATTGGGCATCGCTACGGACCCGACTCACGTGAGCTGCACGATCAGGTTCTCCGCGTCGATCGCGCCATCGGACGGCTCATCGACTCCCTGTACAAAATGCGCGACTCCACGCGCATCGTCTTCGCGCTTGGTGCCGACCACGGTGTCGCACCATTTCCCGAGCTGCATTTTCCCGGCACCGATTCGTCGCGCGGTCGTGTCGATCCGCGGCCGATCATCGACGCCGCGCGCCACGTGCTGGCGGGTCGCGGAATCGAAGGCGACGCGCTCAATCTGGAATCGGGCATCGTCACGCTCGACCGTGGACGCCTCTTCGAGCACGGCGTGAGTGCAGACTCTGTCATCAACGCACTCAGCGTCGCGTTCAAGAAATTGCCCGGGATGCTTCGCGTCGATCGCGTACCGGCGCTTGCGGCGATGGCTGCGACCGGCGACAAGATCGCGCGCCGGTGGCTGCACTCCATTCCCACCGATATGGGCGCCGTGCTCACACTCACGATGCAGCCATACTATTACTGGTTCACTGTGCGATACGCGACGCACGGCACGCCGCACGACTACGACGCCCACATCCCCATTCTATTTATGGGGCCGATGTTCAAACCCGGACGTTACGACATGCCCGTTCGCTCTGTCGATATCGCGCCGACTCTCGGCGTCGCAACCGACGTACTCCCCATCGAACCGATCGACGGGCGCGTACTCACCGAAGCCATTCGCGGACTTGCCGCACCAACCGGTAAACCCAAAAAGTGATCGTGCAGCGGTGCCAAACACTGCAGCGACGCGTGTCGTGTGAGTAGGAAGTCCGCGTCCCGTTCGGGCGACTTTCCACTCGCGCGCGCGTTCGATGAAATCCGTTTTGGGCCCTCGCGCACCCTCAACCTGCGCGCGCAGCAACCCACGGCCATGCAAGCCACTGCACAAACCGAAGCGTGGTTACGCACGCTCCAGGTACAAGGCGCGGACGAGGCATTGGTCATCACCGGACGCGGCAATCGCAGTCTTGACGGCTACTCGCCGGTGCGTGAAGCGATCATCAAGCTGCTGCCATCGCTCCGTCGTCGAAACGTTATTGACGGATTTGAGGAGTACACACCCGGCTCGTTTGTCGTGTCGTTCGCGCCAATTCGCGCGTTGTTTGAAGCGCCGCTGCGTCGACGTGAAAAAGGACCGCTTACCCCCAGTCCGCGCCCCGCACGCCTGGCGGCGCTCGATGCGGAAACCCTGCGCGAGCTACGTGATCTTGCGATGCTCGCTCTGGCAGTGCTCGGCGTCAAATCGCCAACGGCTGCGCAGGCTGAAGATGAAATGCATCGACAGTTCGCGGCGCTCAGTAGCGCGCTGCCGGAAGGCGGAGATCGGGAAGCCCTGCTGCAGCAAGCCATGATGCGCGCCGCCGAAGAGTACGAAAGCGACCGATAAGCGTTCGCGCGCGAACCTCCCTTGCCGCGCCGCGTTCCGCGCGGCAGCATGGTAGGCATGACCACACCATTCGCGCAGTCTCTCGTCTCATCGTCTTCCGTCTTTAAGTCTTTCGTCTCCCGCAGTTCAGTCTCCCTTCTCGCCGTCTCCCTTCTGTCCGTCTCACTTCACGCGCAAAGCGTGAAAGTGATCGGCACTCCTGGCTACTCCGCGGTCGCTGCGGCCGCACAACGCAAGCTCGAAGCCCAAGCGATCGAGGGCCCCGCACCAGCCCGCGCAAAAACGCACTCGGCGGCGCTGTCGAAAGAACCGCACGTCGCGGGAACTCCCGCGCAAAAGCGCACGGCCGACTACGTCATCGCACAAATGAAAGCGATGGGACTCGAGACCGAACTGCGGCAATACGACGTGTGGTTGCCGCACGCGACGAGTGTAAAGGTCACGAGGCTCGGAGCCGACGCGCTCGCACTCGATCTGTCCGAGCCGCCTATTCCCGGCGACGCGGCAACGGCGCTGCAGCAGTACCTCACCGTGAACGGTTCGAGCGGTGCTGGAGTCGGTGAAGGTGAGTTGGTGTTCGTGAATTACGGACTCATTGAGGACTACGCCACACTCGATTCGTTAGGCGTGTCGGTAAAAGGCAAAGTGGTTCTCGCCCGCTACGGACGCAGCTTTCGCGGTATCAAAGCGCGTGAAGCCGAAAAGCGCGGCGCTGTCGCCGTGCTTATTTACACCGATCCTGCTGACGACGGATACGGACGCGGTGAGACGTATCCCGAAGGTCCGATGCGCCCCTCGCGCGGCGTGCAACGCGGCAGTGTGTTCAACGGCACCGGTGATCCGCTTACGCCCGGATACGCGAGCAAGCCTGGTGCGCCGCGACTTTCTCCCGATCGCGAAGGCAGCGGACTACCAAAGGTCCCGGTGGTGCCAATCAGCGCGTTCAACGCGCAATTGCTGATCCAACAAGTCGGCGGCACGAAAATTCCGACGGGCTGGCAGGGCGGCATGGGATTGCGCTATCACGTCGGACCCGGTCCGGAGCGCGTTCGCGTCGAAGTCACGACGGATGCGAAGACCAACGGCACGAAAGCCATTTTCAATACCCTGGGATATTTGCGCGGAACCGAGTTTCCCGAGCAATACGTGTACATCGGTGGACATCGCGATGGATGGGGACCCGGCGCCGCCGACAACATCAGCGGCACCGTGAGTGTGCTCGAAGCCGCGCAGGCGCTTTCGGACATGGCGAAAAAGGGGATCAAGCCGAAGCGAACGATTGTCTTCGCAACATGGGACGCCGAAGAGTGGGGAATGGTCGGCAGCACGGAATACGTCGAAGACGATTCACTGCGTTTGCAAAAGGGCGCCGTCGCATATTTCAATCAGGATGTCGCCGCGCAGGGATCAAGCTTTGGTGGCGGAGGCACGCCATCGTTGCGCGCCGTGTTGCGTGATGTTGTGAAAGAAGTGCCCGATCCGAATGGTAAGGGCAGCGTGTACGCAGCGTGGCGCGCTGCAGCGAAACTTGCGTCTGATTCGCTCGAGCCCAACATGGGTGATCCGGGAGGCGGAAGCGATTTTGCCGGCTTCTACAATCATTTAGGCATTCCAATCGCTGAGTGGGGATTTGGTGGACCCGCCGGTACGTATCACTCCGCGTACGACACGTACGCGTGGATGGAAAAGTTTGGCGATCCGGGCTTCAAGTATCACGCGACCGCAGCACGTATCGCCGCGGCGATGGCGTTGCGCATGGCGAACGCGCAGGTGCTGCCGTATGACTACGTCGAGTTTGCGCGCACCATGAAAAAATATTTGCCAGCGATGAGTAAGAGCTTCGCCGCGAAAAAGTGGGACACGACCGCGATCGCTCCACTGTCGCGCGCTATCGCGCAACTTGAAAAATCCGCACAGGCGTTTGCCGTCGCGCGTGACGGCGCACTGGGCAAGAACGTCGGCGCCGCCGCACAAACCGCGGCCAACGCCGAGCTGTTAAAGGTCGAGCGCGCGTTTGCCCGACCAAACGGGTTGAAAGGTCGCCCGTGGTATCGGTCACTGATTTATGTGGCGGATATCGACAACGGGTACGCGAACATGAATTTCCCCGGCGTGAATGAGGCGGTGCGCGCAGGCGATAAAGCACTCACGATGACCGAGCTCGCAGATTTGACGGCGCGGTTTGGCGTGGCGACGGCGGCAGTCGATGCGGCGCGCAAAGCGCTCGCACCGAAATAACTTCGGACCAACATTTAAGTTTTGGGTCGTGGGTTTGAGTTTTGGGTCATCAACAGTGCAGCGGCGGCACAGTTGATAACCCAAAACTCAAACTCAGAACTCATGACCTAAATTTTAATAGTTCAATAGTCTCAGTACTTCGCCGCCTCACATGCCCCACACCGAAATCTCCCCCAAGACGCTGGCCCTAAGAATCGCCGCTGGCGACACAATGACCATCATCGACGTCCGCGAACCCTGGGAATACGATCTGGCCAACATCCCCAACAGCGATCTCGTTCCGCTTAACACGCTCCCCTCCGCGACGAATCGATTCGACAAGTCCGCTGAGTACGTCGTGCTCTGTCATCACGGCATGCGCAGCGAGATGGCGGCCAACTGGATGCGCTCGCAGGGATTCGAGAATGTCTTGAACCTGACCGGCGGAATTGACGCGTGGAGTACAGACGTCGACGACACTGTGCCGCGCTACTAGTCATCTATGTTCGATCGCGCCGCGCGGGAAAAATTCGAGCGCGTGCAGGAGGCGCGGCTACCGAGCAACGCTGACGGTGTGGTGATCGGCGCTGAGGCGATTCATCGTGTGCAGAATTCTGGTCGTGCCGCGCTGGTGATTCACGGATTCAATGACACACCGCAGTCAATGTCGTATCTGGCACAGAAACTGTTCGACGCCGGTTGGACGGTGTCGGTGCCACGACTACCGGGACACGGCGTTAGCCTGCGGCGCATGGCCCGCGAATCCCGCGCGGCAGCGTGGTTCGCAGCAGTCAATGATGCGTATAGCACGTTGCGGGCGACGCACAAAAGCGTGGTAGTGTGCGGACAATCGATGGGCGGCGCGCTCGCCGTGTTGCTCGCTGTGCAGCACAAAGAGATACCGGCGCTGGCGCTGCTTGCACCGTATCTCGGCATGTCGAAGTTGCTGCAATTCGAAACAGCCATTGCATGGGCCATGCGTCCGTTCTCGCTGTATCACGCGAGTCGCGGCAGTGATCAATCGCTGCACGATCCCGTCGCGAAAGCGGCCGCCCTCAGCGCTGGTGTGATCACGGCACGCACGTTGACGGAGCTGCGTTCAATCGCGCAACGCGCAGATGCAGCGCTGCCACGTCTCACCGTACCGACGCTGTACCTGCAATCGCGTCAAGACAACCGCATCAACGTGCGCGACGCCGAGCGCGACTTCGCAGCGATTGCGACGAACGACAAATCACAACGATGGCTCACCGGCTGCGGTCACATTATCTCCGCCGACTTCTGCCGCGATGAAGTCGCCGATCAAGTCATACAGTGGTTCGAATCACACCCCGCAACACGTTGATAATGCTGCAGGGATTTGGATTCGCGCGGTATCCATGCACATAGCTATGGTGCATGTGTATGACGCTCTCAGCGGCACACCTCAAGCTTGCGCACAGCGACACCACCCAACAAATCATCGGCGCGTTCTATGACGTCTACAACGCGCTCGGATATGGATTTGTCGAATCGGTCTACGCCAATTCACTGCCGATCGCGATGACTAAGCGTGGACTGCACTGTCGACGCGAGGTTCCTCTCTCCGTTCTGTATGACGGACAAGAAGTCGGCAACTTTCGCGCCGATGCGATCGTGAACGACTTGATCGTCGTCGAAATCAAGGCAGTCGAACGAATCGCGGCCGCGCACGAGGCACAAATCATGAACTATCTCTGCGCAGCTAGACTGTCCATCGGTCTAATCATGAACTTTGGGCCTACTGCGCAATTTCGTCGAATCATTTGGGCTCCAACAAATCGACAATCGCGGGAACAGACTACCACGGATAAACAGCGGATTTGACGGATAACAACGGATCAAACAATTGCATTATCTGTTCATATCCGTCAAATCCGTTGTTTATCCGTGGTAGTCCGTTCCTTCTGTGATTCGTTCATATCCGTGGTAATCAGTAGCGGAGCTCGCCACGCGCCCTCGTCTCTGGTTCTCGGTTCCCGCCGTCTTACCGCAAGCTCGATTGTCAGGGTTTTGAAGGGTGGCGCGTGCCATAGCACTGGGTAGCTTTCAGTCCGGTCGCCCGACAGGCCGTCGGTCGACACGATACCGTTTGGAGCGCATCACATGCCCGAGTTCGGAAGCTGGGGAACCGAGTGGTGGAAGCCGGTTCTGTTCATTGTCGTTGCGGGACATCTCACCAACATCTGCGTCACCCTGTTTCTCCATCGCGCCCAAACACACCGCGGCGTGGAGTTTCACTGGTTAGCCGAGATGCCCATGCGCGTGTGGCTCTGGCTGACCACCGCGATTCGCACCAAAGAATGGGTCGCGTGTCATCGGAAACATCATGCGTTTGCCGATCGCGATGGCGATCCGCATAGCCCCGTCGTCGACGGCCTGCGCAATATCCTGCTCAAAGGTGCGTTCTATTATCGCAAAGCCGTGCGCCAGCCGGGCATGCTCGAGAAATACGGCAAAGGCACACCAGAAGATTGGATGGAAAGGCATCTGCTCGATAAGCGCAGCAGTGTAGGCATTCTGTTCATGCTCGCCATCGACATCTGGCTGTTTGGTTTCTTCATCGGTCCCCTCGTATGGGGCATTCAGATGATCTGGATTCCCTTCTGGGCAGCGGGCGTCATTAACGGTATCGGACACGCACTTGGCTACCGCAATCACGACGTGAAAGATGAGAGCCGCAACATCTCACCGTTCGGCATCATCATCGCTGGTGAAGAACTGCACAACAATCATCACGCCGATCCGCGCTCCGCAAAATTCGCGCATCGCTGGTTCGAGTTCGATATCGGATGGATGTACATCAAGCTGTTATCGTTTGTCGGGCTCGCGCACGTCAAGTACGCCCGGAGTGGCGCGCACGTGCGCGTTGCCGAGTAACGCACATGGCTGACGTGACATGCAGTCGCTGCGGGCAGACACGCGAAGGCTTTGAGAGACCGCCGTTTCCTGGTGCCATTGGCGCGCGAATTGTAGCCGAGATTTGCAAAGACTGCTGGGCGCAGTGGCTCAAGCAGCAAACGATGCTCATTAATCACTACGGACTCAACGTGATGGAGCCGCAGGCGCGAACATTTCTCACACGCAACATGGATGCGTTTCTGTTTAAAGCGGGTCAGACCGACGACGTCGATACGAGCAAACAGGGCACAATTACGCACTGATTCGCGAAGGCACGCGCGCGCTGAGACGCGGACCCGTCGAACCACGAACGCAAAAAAGAACGCCCCGATCAATCACTGATCGAGGCGTTTCTGTTTGTCAGTACACTGCGAACAAAACCGCAGCGCCGATTAGTTCACACCAGCGATGTAGCGTGCTAATCGACCGCACCCGTTGCACTTAAGCGTGACGTGAGAGTTTGGCGGCGGCGGGCTCGAAACCGGATCACGATCGATCTGTCCTGAGCACGACGGGCAACTGAGCGGCAGACCCGTGCGATCGGCGGCAATGAGATGAAGCGCCTGTGCAGGGTTGTACGTGTTGGGGCGTGGCTTACGCATACGACGACTCCTCGCGTAAAGGGCGCCGACCATGTTCCGGCGGCCGACTCTCGAAACCTATAACAGTCTGGTCCCGATCGGCAGCGGAGGCAGCAAAAATCAGCAAATCTGTCTAACCAGCAATACTCGCTTTAGAGGTTACTGAAAGCGCGCGCGCTCGAAAACTGTCACTCCCACGCGTTCGGGCGACGCCACAACCGCCGCCCCAGTCGCCAACTCCGCTTGGCCGACAACTCGGCATTCCCCCCAGCCGGGAACAGGTCCGGATCGCCGAATTCGTCCAACATGTCCGTCGCCTTCGCCGATGCCTCGTCGGCCCAATGCACGATCTCAGACTCCGTCGTCATGGGCTGCACAGGGCTGCCAAACTCCAACGCGCCGTGATGTGAGAGAATAAAGTGCAGCAATTCGTCACGTTGCGACGACGTGAGTCCGACACCCGACGCAATCACGCGCCGATCAAACATCAGCGCGCCCAGCGTCACGTGACCCAACAGCATTCCCGTCGACGTATGCGCGAATCCCTCGGGTGCAATCGCATACGCCTCAACCTTGCCAACGTCGTGCAGCATCGCGCCTGCCACGACGAGATCGACATTCGCATGCCGGATCGTCCGCGCGATGTGCTTGGCGATCGACGTCACTTCGAGCACGTGCAACAACAGTCCGCCAATCTGCGCATGATGCCCATTCACCGATCCCGGTGTGCGCTCGAACGCTTCGCGAAACACATCGTCAGCAAAAAACAGGTCGATCGCGCGACGAATCGAGGGCGTGGTCACGGCCAATCGAATCTTGTCCAACCCCTCCCACAGTCGGCCGATGTCCATGTCGACCATCGGCAAGAATTCGGCAGGATCAAAACCGTCAGCGACAATCACGCGTACCGGCGCCGAGAGTTGCAGCTGTCGCTTGCGCGCACCTTCGTCACCAAACGCACCGATCTCTCCCAGCACCTTCACCACTTTGCCTTTTTCGGCGCCTGCCGCCCACTCTAATTTGTCCGACCAAATCGGGGCGGAATCGATCGACCCCGAACGATTGGTGAGGGTAAGCACGATGAATGGATTACCGGTTCGCGTCGTGCGTTCGGCGCGATCGCGCACGAGAAACTCGTGTTCGACCCGCTCGCCAAGTTCGGCTTTTCGGAGATCAAAGGCTGGCATGATCTCAGAAAGGTCGACGGAACCGATCCCTCTCGGCAAGGGTCGAAATCACGAAAGGCGGATCAATTCGCCCTTGCGCGGGACCGGACGTTCTGAGAGGCTTGAAGGTATGTCGACTCGTCGCACCGCTACTCAAGAACCAGAAGTTGCTCCCTCGCACGCCCATGAATCCCTTCCGGGGGCGCATCCACTCGAGACCACGCCAGAGGAATCAGCGGCCTTACGGCTGTGGGTGATCATGTCGCGCGCTCATGACGCGATCGCCGCACATGCTGGCGCCGACGTGGCCCGCCATGGTCTGACGTTGGCCGAATTCGCGATTCTCGAAGCACTGTACCATCGCGGCGCGATGCTCTTGGGCGAGGTGCAGCGTCGCATTCTCGTATCGAGCGGCGGCATCACCTTTCTTGTGGACCGACTCGCCGGGAAAGGGCTTGTTGAGCGAAAAAACTGCGCGGCCGACCGCCGCGCGCGATACGCGACGCTAACGCCCAAGGGCGAAGCGCTTGTGGCCGAAATCTTTCCAGTGCACGCCGCCGCCCTCACGCGCGCCATGGAAGGGCTTTCGATTGCGCAAAAGGGTGACGTGGCCGACGCCATGCGATCACTCGGTCGTCACGCTGCAGGACTGTGCGTTGGCGTTCTCGATGCCGAAGAGGCCGCGTCGCTCTAAAAAACCGATGGGGTTGACAAGTCTTAGTGCTTAGATATATTCCTCAGTACTAAGAAATCAGCGCGATCTTCACCTCGCGCCAACACGTCAAAACAATCGGGTCCCTTCGGGGGCAGGAGCAGTCGCCATGAAATGGGCAATCGATCTCAACCATAGCCAGATCCAGTTCGCCGTGAAGCACCTAGGCATCAGCACTGTTCGCGGCACCTTCGACCAGTTCGAAGGAACCATCGACGAAGAAAACGGGCATGTCACCGGGGCGACGGTCGATATCGATGTAGCGTCCATCAACACGGGCAACGCGCAGCGCGACGGACACCTTCGCAGCGGCGAGCTCTTTCATGTCGACGAGTTTCCGAAAGCGTTCTTTCAGCTGACGTCCTTCAACAAATCAGGTGAGGACGTCACGGCGATCGGTCAATTGACGCTGCTCGGCGTCTCACACCCGGTCACGCTGCGCGGTGAGCTGAACGGACCCGTCAAGGATCCGTGGGGCAATCAAAAAGTCTCAGCGTCACTCACCACCACGATCTCGCGCAAGGTCTGGGGACTTGTCTACAACGGCGTGCTCGAGACCGGTGGAATGCTGTTGAGCGACGACATTAAGCTGACGATCGAAGTGCAGGCCGCTGCGCTCGTCGAAGCGGCCGTCTAATCAGTTTTTCCAGTCGGCGATAAAGAGATTCGTCTCGCCCGGCTTCGCATCAAATCGGTTGGATGCCCAGATCAGCTTTTTGCCGTCAGGGCTAAACATCGGAAAGCCATCGAACTCGGGATTGGTCGTAATCTGCGTGAGTCCGGAGCCGTCAACTTTGACCATGTACAAGTCAAAGTTGCGGCTCTTTGGATTTTTATGATTCGATGAAAAAATGATCTGCTTGCCGTCAGGGGTCCACGACGGACCGAAGTTTGCGCCGCCCAAGTTAGTGATCTGTTTTTGATCGGATCCGTCGGCGTTCATCACGAACAGTTCCATGCGGTTCGGACGGATCATGTGCTGCTTGAGCAAATCACGATACACGCGCAGCGAATCAGCATTTGTCGGATGCCACGCGCGATAGGCAATCTTCTTGTCATCGGGTGACCACCACGGTCCTCCATCGTATCCCGGCGTCGTCGTGAGTTTCTTCACGTTCGTGCCGTCGACGTTCATCGTGTAGATGTCGAGATCGCCGTCTTTCAGCGACGTAAATACAATGTGCTTACCATCGTGCGACAACACGCCTTCGGCCGTATACGTGCCGTAGTTCGTGAGACGTTTCAAGTCTTTGCCGTCGCGACCAACCGTGTAAATGTCGTACGGATCAATGCCCCACACGTAGCCTTTTGATGGATCCGGCTTCACTGGGCACGTTACGCTCGCCGCGTGCGTGCTCGCGAAAAACAGTCGCTCACTACCGGGCAAAAACCATCCGCACGTGGTCTTTCCTCCCACGGAGACTTTGGTAATTCCACTGCCGTCAGCGTGCATCACGTACTGCTGATCGCACGCGTTGCCGTCGCGTGTGGATTGAAACGTGATCCACTTGCCGTCGGCGCTCCAATACGCTTCGGCGTTTTCGCCACCATTCGTGAGCTGCCGAATGTTGGTGAGGTGCGTTTCGCCGCTATCACTCGGCAACGATCTCGGCTGGGCATGGGCCACGGCCGCGAGACTTCCACAAAGCACGAGCGCCGCAAAAGCGCGGCGCTCACGAGAATTCAGGGGTGAAGTGCGCATGGGCCTAACCGTAGGCCCATGGCACTCGTCCGGCAATCCGGACGATTACGCAGTCCGAGCGCTAATTCCCGCCCTTCGACCCCTTGGCCACCGGCTTGGCGACCGGTTCGGCCGCGGCCGCCGTAAAGATTTCCTTCTGCGTAAGGCCTTTGTGCAGCAGAGCCATTGCGCGCAGCAGCTGATTGTCATCATGCACCTCATGACGCTTGGCGGTCGAGTCGCCGAACGCCACGCGTGCGACGCGGGCTTCGATGTAGCGATCAACCCATGCAGATCCGGCGTCGTACACGCCCCTATCGATCTTGGCCGAGTCGGCCGTAAGGCGACGATACAACTCTTCACGCCACGCGGCAGGCACTGCGAAATCGGATTTGAGTTTGCCTTTTTGCGCTTCGGCAATGCTGCTCGTAACGCTGTACAGCTTTTGTGCGTACGGCGCCAACGCGCGCGTCAGCAGCTGTTCTTTCGTCGAGATCGTGTCCGCAGGCACGATCACATCTGGCGTGATGGCACCACCACCGTACAACGTGCGACCCGCTGTCGACTTGTACAGCGGACGCGCTTTGCGCACCGAATCGGATTCGAGTGAATCGGGCGCAACTTCAACAAACTGCCCGTCGGCGTTGAACTTGCGCTCTTTCTGAATGGAGCGACCCGACGGCGTATACCATTTGCCCGTCGTGATCTTGAGTGCGTATCCACCGTCCAAGTTGTACACGCTCTGCACGAGACCTTTGCCGAACGACGTCGTGCCAAGAACGAGTGCGCGATCGTAATCTTGCAACGCACCGGCAACAATCTCAGATGCAGATGCCGAACCACCGTCGACCAGCACCACGAGTGGGATGTCTGCAGCGAGAGGATCTTTCTCTGCGACAAACTTTTGGAACTCACCTCGTCCGCGCACGCTCAACAGTTCTTTGCCTTTGGGCAAGAACAGATTCGACATGGCGAATGCTTCGTCCAGGATGCCGCCGGGATTGCCGCGCAAATCAATCACGATGCCTTTGGCGCCTTTCTTTTTCAGGTCGACGACGGCTTCGGTGATGTCATGTGTGGTTTGTTCGCTGAAACGATCGAGCGGCACGTAGCCCACGCGATCATCGAGCATCATGCTGAAGCGCACCGCAGGGACGTGAATTTCTGCGCGCTTGAAGGTCGACTTAATTGGCTGCGTGACACCTGGGCGCGAGAACACGACGGTCACTGATGTGCCGATCTCACCAAGCAAACGATTCTGCACCTGCGACGTCGTGTATCCCTTTGCTTGGAACGTGTCGACTTGCACAATGCGATCGCCTTCTTGCACGCCGCCCTGTTCGGCCGGCGTGTTATGAAAAACTTTGTCGACGACGACGTAACCACCGATGGGCGGCGTGATCTGCATGCCGAGTCCGGCGTAGCGGCCCGCGGTATTGCGCGAGAACTCTTCCATTTGCTTGGGCGAGAAGAGCTCGGTGTACGGATCGCCAAGTTCCTTGACGAGTCCGCGCGCGGCCTTCTCGTACAGCGCCGGTGCGTCGAGTGTGTCGACGTAGCGCAGTGCGACAAAGGTCAGCACTTGGTCGAGCAGCTGTGCGCCCCCGCGAGTCTGCCGGGCTTGCAGCGCGAAGCCACCGGAGAGGATCGGGAGAAGCAGCAGGCTGGCGACAGCGGCCTTACGAGTGCGTGTCATGCGACGGCTCGGAAAAGGAAAGAACAGGAACTGCTACTAAGAGAGACACCTAGCCAGCCCGTCAGGTTTCGTCACGCGGTCGAGTTCCTAGCACGTAATCCACATGCCATACACGATCATACTGCCGAATCCCTATGTCGCGCACTAGTCCAGCACTTTGAAGCATCTCGTGCGCGGGCTGCAAAACACGTTGCAGGTGAGATGGATAACGCTGAGTGAGCGGTAACTGTTCGGCGAGTCGTTCGAGGGGTACACGCCACGAGAGGCGGCCATCGGAACGGGCAACCTCCAAAATACGGTACAAACGGCGTGCAACCGGGGACGAAAGGGCATGATAGCGCACCGAAGAGAGCGTGACGGTGTGCCGAATGGCCAGGTTTGCCCGAACGGTCGGCGATAAAATCACTCGCGCGTC
>JANXUN010000059.1 GCA_025356185.1 Gemmatimonadaceae bacterium | reverse complement strand
TGCGATACGGATTTCGTCGGTGTTGCGACGGACGGGGGGAAATTTTCTAACGCGCGCGCATTGGCCGCGTTCGTGAAATCACGCTGGCCGTCAGATGCAAACGCCAGCGTGCGACCGTTTGTAGTCTGTACCGGGGGCGAGCCACTGCTTCAATTGGATGAAGCGGCAATCAACGCCCTACACGGCGAAGGATTTGAGGTGGCGGTCGAGACCAACGGAACGCAGCCCGCTCCGAACGGAATCGACTGGATTTGCGTGAGCCCTAAAGCCAACGCACCGCTTCTGCTCACACGCGGCGACGAACTGAAGCTCGTCTTCCCGCAAACGCTGGCGCGACCTGAGCGGTTTGCCGAGCTCGATTTTCATCACTTTCTGTTACAGCCCATGGACGGCCCGGAGGTGGTCGAGAATACCCGATCCGCGCTGGCTTACTGCTTGGCACATCCGCAGTGGCGTCTCTCTGTACAGACGCACAAAGCGCTCGGGATTCGATAGCGATGTCGCCTTTTGGTATTTATTCGGATCCCCGTGGTACCAGAACCATATTGCCCAGAGAGTGACGGTTGTAGTAGCGCCTGCGTCGTATGACACATAGCTTGCAGTTCGTCGCCCCCCGTCCGTAGGGCCTCGCGCTGCACCGCCGGATTACCTTCGCGCCTCCGTCGCCACGTGCCCTTTCTTCTCCGTCAGTTCGCGTCTTGCTGTCTCGTCGCTGCGTCGTTCGCAGTTACGACGCGCGTGGACGCACAAGTAACGGAGCTTAAGAAGCCATTCGCCGCGTTTAGTGCGTCGGCACAGTCACTGACTGATAGCATTGTGGCGAAGGCCCGCGCGCAGATTGGCACGCGTTACAAGTTGGGCGGCATTACGCCAAATCGCGTGCTTGACTGCAGCGGGTTGGTGAAGGTCGTGATGAATGCACTCGACTTTGTGTTGCCGCGCACTGCCCGCGAGCAGGCGACCGTTGGTCAAGCAATTCCGAAAGATCTTGCGGCGCTCAAGCCCGGTGATTTGCTGACGTTTGGTCGTGGGAAAAAAATCTCTCACATCGGCATTTACGTCGGCGACGGTCGCATGGTGCATGCGAGCACGTCAAAGAAAAAGGTTGTCGAGATTCAGTTGACGGCACAGTCGACATTGGTGAAGCAGTGGAAGGGTGTGCGTCGATTAGTGGATGGCGCGAGCTTGGCGCTTCACGACAGTTTGATCGCTCTCGCGGATACGACGCGCTAGGAATACACTGATTCGAACCGATCTATTTTTGCGAGGGCGCGGCGCCGATATCGGTGTTCGCGCTTCTGTTTTTTTGGTGCGCTCCTGCGGTGTCGTGGTCGGTGCTGCGCTGTTTTGGCTGTGCGAGGCGCTCGGCGTATGGCAGGTCGTAGGCACGCCGCTTTGGATCACACAGCTTGCGTGCATGGCGGTCGGCGCGATTATAGCGCCCACAACGTGGGGTTCGTGGCTGTGGGTGAAAGCGGGTGCTCTGACCGCTCTGTTGTGTCTGGTGATGTACACGCCGATCGTGCGTGGATTTGTGCCGTTGTTCGTTCGCGCCGACGCAGCAAGCGTTGTGCCGATTGATGCCGTCGTGGTGTTCTCAGGAACGACGACTGACGACGGACGACTGAGCGGTCAGGCGCTTGATCGACTGCTCTCGGCGTTGGCGATGGCGAAGCGTCGAACGATTCCCAATCTGATGCTTTCGGTGGTGCAGCTTCCTGGTCGGGCAACGTCTGAGGCCGACCAACGAGCCCTGGCGGGGCTCATCGCTCCAGAACTCTCGCTCCATTTTGTGTACGACGTACATAGCACCCGCGACGAAGCGCTTGGGTTCAGCGCGGTCGCGCGGACGCACGGCTGGCATCGTGTGATCGTTTTGACATCGCCGACCCACACGCACCGAGCGTGTGGTGCGATCGAGGCTGTGGGGCTCGCGGTCGAGTGCGTCCCCGCAGAGCCACGCGACTACGCGGCGCGGGGATTGGATCGAGCGGGGCCACG
>JANXUN010000011.1 GCA_025356185.1 Gemmatimonadaceae bacterium | reverse complement strand
CAACCCACAGACCGAGATCCTTCGCCGTTCGACCAATGGCATTCGTGCGCGAGATGCCAGTTTCCCGCACCCATGTATTGTTGACATCAACAATTTGGCCGTGCTCAGCGTCGGTAAAAGCCACCGCGTTACTTGACGCGTTGAAGATCAGATGAAACCGCTCTTCACTGTCGCGAAGCGTTTGTGCCTGCACCTTTGCGGCGGAGATATCACGAACGGTAACGAGCAACCGATCGTATCCTACGATATGCACAAGACGAATCGTGATCTCACTCCAGAACAATTCACCGCTGGCCTTGCGACTGCGCCACTCAAACATCTGCGAGCCCTGAGTCAGCACACGCGTGAGATAGCCGCTCATGGTCGCCGCGGTGTGCGGAGCGTCGCCGGCACTCCACTCTGCGACATCGGTGGACATCGCACGCTCGCGCGAACACTCGAACAGCTCACACATCGTCGTATTGACAGCGACCGTGCGCCCGTTCAAGTCACAGATAAAGAGCGCATCGAGAATGGCATCGAGTAAGTCGCGCGCATACGCATCGTGGTCGGCGTCCACTACAAACCGTCCACGCGAAGGCGATGGGCAACCTGCGGAGCGTCCATCACATAGAGTGCGTCGAGAAATGCGCTCTGGAATGTGCCTGGTCCGCGTGATGTCTCTTCAGCCATCTCACCCGCGATGCCGTTAGTCGCCATCGCAGCCACCGCGCCTTCAAATGCAGAATCGCTCACCGCAGTAAACGCGCCCGTGAGCGCCGACGCCGTGCACCCCATTCCGGTTACTCGCGACATCAGCGCGCAACCATTTCGCACGTACGCCACGCGAGAGCGGTCGACGATCAGATCGACCTCTCCGCTGACCGACACTACGCACGCGTATCGTTCGGCCAGCTGTCGTGCAGCCGCGAGCGCGTCATGTGATGCGTGCGTGCTGTCTACTCCTCGCGTTGATGCGTCGTGCGACACCAGCGAGCGAATCTCTGACGCGTTTCCGCGAATGACGGTTGGCGCAAACTCCGTGAGCAGCGCGGCGATGGTGTCTGTCCGGTAACGCGTTGCACCACTTCCGACCGGATCAACCACAATCGGAATTTCGCGCGCATGCGCTGCACGCCCCGCCACGCGCATCGCGTTCACCCACGGAGCGCTGAGCGTTCCGATGTTGAGTACCAACGCCGACGCGAGGCCGACCATCTCTTCAACCTCGTCTACGGCGTGGGCCATCACTGGCGACGCGCCAATCGAAAGCAGGGCGTTCGCGGTGTTGTTCATGACCACATAGTTTGTGATGTTGTGCACAAGCGGTGACAGCGAGCGGATACGCCCGATGTCTCGCCACACCAACGCGGCCGCTGCGGTCATTGTGCACCCCCACCATCAAGGAATACGCGAAGGTGATACCTTCGCGTGTTGCAATCTGCATGCTGCCATTTTTCCCGGCAATGCTTTGGGGGGAAGCGCTAGCTTCGCCGCCGTACGCCGCAATCGTCAAGGGCCTTTGCGAGGCGATTCACACCTTCCTTAATCTCCCAGTCACATACGCCTGCATACCCCAACAGCACGGCGGGCGCGAGGGATCGCGACGCGAACTTGGAGATCGGGTCGACGTCGACTTCGCGTGCGCGAGCGGCGGCCGCGAACGTCGCATCATTGATGTGTGCGGGAAGTGTGCCAATGAGCGTCATGCCAGCGTCTGAAGGTGCGATGATCATACGACCGCCCAGTGTGCGCGCTCCCTGGTCGACGAGGAGCTCTTGTCGCTGTTGATAGACCGCGCGCGCGCGCCGAATGTGGCGCTCAAAGTGCCCTTCGGTGATAAAGTCTGTTAACGCCGCCTGCTCGAGGAATGCTGTCGCGTAATTCATGAAGTAACGCGCCGCACCGAATGAATCGACGAGCGCTGGCGGGATGACGAGGTAGCCAAGTCGCAGCGCAGGAAAGGTGACTTTGCTAAACGTGCCCGCATAGATCACGCTGCCCGCTGGGTCAAGTCCGTGTAGCGCGCCCAGTGGTCGGCCAGCGTAGCGGAACTCGCTGTCGTAGTCGTCTTCAAAGATCCACGAACCGTTCGCGCGTGCCCACTCAATGAGCGCAACGCGCCGAGCGAGCGACATCGTGACGCCCAGGGGCAACTGTCGTGCCGGTGTTACGAATGCGAGTCGCGCGTGTGCTGCCGTGCGCACACCTTCGGCGACGTTAAGCCCATCTGCGTCCACCGGAACGCTGACCACGCGTGCAGCGGCTGCAGCGAACGACCCATGCGCAGCGAAGTACCCGGGGTCTTCCATCCACACGGTGTCACCGGGATCGAGCACAACGCGACAGGTGAGATCAAGACCTTCGAGCGCGCCATTGGTGATCATGATCTGCTGTGCCGAACAGTGAACTCCACGAGCAGCCGCAAGGTATTCGACCAACGCTTCGCGCAACGGCATGTAGCCAAACGGATCACCGTACGCGAGCGACTGCGCGGATGCACCGCGCCAACGACGCGCGAGTAGACGGCCCCATGTCTCGATAGGAAAGATGTCCACGGCTGGCACGGCAGCGCGAAACGCACGCGGCGCTTTGTTGATCCATTCGAGCCGACGCGGAATCGCGGTGATCGCTTGCGCGCGTGCTGACGGCGTACCCACATGCTGGTCTTTGGCCGCCTCGGGAATGGGGGGCGCGCCAACGCCTGATGCGCGCACCGAGCGATCGGGAAGCGAGGCCGACACGCGTGTGGCCGCGCCCATGCGGCCTTGCAGATAGCCCTCGAGCCTGAGCTGTTCGTACGCGAGAATGACCGTGCTGCGCGACACGCGGAGTTCAGTCGCCAACGCGCGCGAGGACGGCACGGGCACATTGCTGCGGAGCGTGCCGTCGAGAATGCGCGCACGGAGTCCGTTGTACACTTGTCGATGCAACGGCACCGGAGACGCGGGCTTGAGTTCGATGAGAACGATGCGCCCACTGCTCGCGCGTTTTATCATGGCGATGGCAACCCTAGCTCAACACGGGGAAACTGGTATGTCGGATCGTGGGCAGGTACGGCAGTTCGACACGTCCAGTTTCAGAAGGGTTTGCTATGCGCCTTTTCGCGCCCGCCAAGCCGCGAGAGCACGTACCTCTTGGTCCGGTTTGATACTGAATCGCGGGTTGGTGCGACGAGCGTCGGCCACGGTTAACCACCATGCCAGCGTGTCGCGCAGGGTGACGTCCAACGGGCGATACGTGAGTCCCGCTGCAACGACCTTTGTGACGCTGACTGACATCATGCCGTAGTCGTTGTCGGCAAGCATCGCCCATGGAATCGCTTCATCGATCTTCTGCGCTTTGAGAAACGCGTAGTCGTCCACGTAGATAAGATTTGCGTTGGACTTGAGAGCGCGTTTGCTCGCTTCATAGAACTGATGCGCTGTCATCGGTGTGCGCGGACCAACTGCATTAAAGAACCCGCGCGTGTCCGACTCGAGAAGTCGAATCATGAATTCTGCGAGATCACGAACATCGATGAACTGCACAGGATCGTTGGCGAGTCCAGGCGCGAGTACGTCACCACCCTGTGCAAGTCGCACCGGCCAGTACGGGAAACGATCGGACGGATCGTTGGGTCCGACAATGTATGTGGGACGAACGACGATTCCACGATCACCAAACGCGTCCATGACATACCGCTCGCCTTGCGATTTGGCGACACCGAAACTTTCGCTCGGGTCTTTGGGATCGACGGCGTCGTAGTGCACCGGGGTTTGCTCATCGATGGTGCGCGAGAGATACGGGTAGTACACACCCGTCGACGACGTAAACATGTAGCGACCCACTGAATTCTTGAGCAATGCTGTCGATTGACGTACCCAGTCGGCAGTGTTCGCAGAGTCATCGATCACGGCGTCCCACGTGCCGCCGTAAAGCGCTTGCAACTTACCGTTGCGATCGCCCTCCAACTTGATGACCGACGCTGGGAGATCGGGTTGCCGTCGCCCGCGCGTGAAGATCGTGACGCGATGACCGCGTGATACGGCGTAACGAACGAGAGACGGTCCGATGAAACCGGTCCCACCCAGCACAAGCAAGTTGAGTGGTGCGACGCGCGCTCGCGGTAACCAGGCGACGCCAGCAATCGCGGCAGCGGTTGTTGCGGCGATAAACTCTCGACGAGTGTGCAGCATCACAGATCTCAGATAGATGGATTGAGCATTGGCGGGCATGCCGATCGCCGAAGAATGCGCTTCGACATTCATGGCGAACAGTGCGGTTGGCGCCGCCGATACCAGCCAGTTCCATCGCGGCTGGTGCTCAATCACGTACGCTGACACAATACACAACGATTTCGACGTTTGTAATGTCTATAGATCTGAACCGATGCATCCCGACAAATTCCTTATCCGTCTCGTTTCGCCGCAATGATCCCTGACAGCCAGTCGGACGCATTCATCGAGGCAATTCGCGCTCGACTGAGCGATCGGTACGAGATCTCGCGAGAACTGTTCGGTGGCGGCATGAGCCGGGTCTTCGTGGCGCGTGAAATCGCGCTTGATCGTGAGATTGTCATCAAGTTTCTCCCGCCAGAAATCGTCGCCGAAGCGAATCGCGATCGGTTTCGTCGGGAGATTCAAATGGCGGCGAAGCTTCGCCATCCGCACATCGCGCCCCTCTTCGCCGCCGGCGAAGAGGGTGACCTGTTGTATTACACGATGCCGTTTGTTGCGGGCAATTCGCTGCGCCAGTCACTCGAAACACGGCGAGCGTTTGGCGTCGGCGAAACCGTCGAGATCCTTTTGGATGTCGCCGATGCGTTGGCGTACGCGCATCGAGCGGGCATTATCCACCGAGATATCAAGCCCGCAAATATTCTGCTCGAAGGCGGGCACGCCGTCGTTACCGACTTTGGTGTGGCCAAAGCGATGAGCGCTGCACTCGGCGGAAGCGGCAGTGGAAGTGGGCAGCGCATTTCAACCATTTCTGGAATGGCATTCGGCACGCCACAGTATATGGCACCGGAGCAGATTGCTGCCGACCCCACTGCCGATCATCGGGTGGACATTTACGCGTTTGGCCTTTTGGCCTACGAGCTGCTCACGGGCCTTGCGCCGTTTCGCGGCGCGTCGCCACAAGCGATTCTCGCTGCGCAGTTGACACAAGCGCCGTCACCGATCTTACAACTGCGCCAAGACGTGCCGCCGGTACTTGCGGCGCTCATCATGCGTTGCTTGGAAAAAGAGGCGACGCGGCGTCCGGTCAGTGCTGAATCGGTCTTGGAAATACTACGCACCGTGTCGGTGGCGTCGGGCGCGTCGCTCGTTGCGCGGCCACGACGCGTGAGCACTGTGGCGTGGTGGATTGGCGGCGGGGTGATGGCTGCCGTGCTCGCAGTGGTGATGGTGTCACTGAATCGCACGCCCCCGACCGCAGCCGACACCGCTGCCAAAGTGGATTCGACGCTGTTGCGCGCGCAGCACGCTGCATCGACCGCAGAATCAACGCTCAGAGCGCTTAACAGCTCGCGCGCACGCGACAGCACTCGTCACCTCGCCGAACGCACGTCGTCGCAAGACAAGCGATTGATGACCTTGCTGCGAGACTCCATCGCCAACGCGCTGCAGCGTGCGCAGGCCGACTCGGTCGCGCAGGCAAAGTCCGTCGAACAAGGCGCAGCGCGCGCATTGGCAGCGATCAGTCGGTCGCGCGGACCCGCTTTTACGGTGCCGTTCAGTACAGGTCAGACCGAGGCCGGATCACGTGCTCCGCTTACACCAGAGCTCTTTAACGCGCGACTTGCGGACATGGGACCTCCGCGACGGATCGCGGTGTCAATTCATTCGAGCGTGCGTAATCCGATCGCCGTGACTGGCGCGACGATTATTCGCGATTCGTTGGAGGCGCGTTTTCGCGCCAACGCGCGCTTTGTCCTCGTCGCCAACGATTCGGTGACTGTCGCGTTGGCAAAAAGTCGGACGATCGATTCGCTGCGCCTGTGGCTGCACAGCGACATGTGGGTCACGCTCAATGCCTCCGGTGATCTTGCCGCCGACAGTCTGCGGTGGAGCGCGACGCTCTATGATTTTTCAGCGAACGCGCGGTACACGCAAAATTCAACGACCAGCGAGCGCGTTGCTATTGCGACGGCGACCGAGCCGAGCACCGTGACACAATTGGTGAACAAGATCATGCGACTGTTAGACGTCATGGATAACGCGCCGCGAAAGTCTTAGGGCTCGCTCGATGGTAACCGACTTTGCGCGATCCATGCGTTCACGTGCTTTATCATCGTTGGCAACGGCACCGATCCATCGCGCAACACCACGTCGTGAAATTCGCGTACGTCGAAACGATCGCCGAGTTGCGCACGCGCGCGTTCGCGCGCCGAGGTTATCGCGAGATAGCCAATTCCGTAGCTCGCCAATTGCCCCGGTGTCGCGGAATGGCGGCGCGCGTACGCGAGTGCCTGTACCTCTGCTCGGCCCGCCACAATCATCATCGTATCGCGAGCTTGCGTCTCGCTCCAACCACGCGCGTGCATCCCGACTTCAATTTGTAGCGCGATAAATACGTCGAGTAAGTGCGTGAGGTATCCAATGCGATCCAGGGCATGGTCGTACAATCCCGACTCATCGCCGAGCTGCTCGGCGTAGATGCCCCACCCTTCCGTGAATGCGGCAGCGTCGGGATTATATCGTCCATCCACGCCGTGCGCGTCGCTGTACATGCGCTGAAAGTGATGGCCCGGATACGCTTCGTGTGCGGTGCCAAAGGCCACATTCATGCGCGCAATTCCGCCCGGTTGATATGCGTTCACCAATAGCAACGCGGCGCTCGCGTTCGTCGCGCGACTATATGCTGCAGGTGCGGAGTTGGCCGCTTGCTCTCGCGGAATCGCCCGCACCGTTATGGGTGCGTCAGGAAATTCTTTGAACAGACTCTTTGCCGATGTACGTGCCTGCTCAAGGCGACTACTGTAGGCGGCCAGCACCGAGTCTGCGTCACGCATCACCAACTTCTCGTCGGTGCGTGCGCGTCGCAGCGTTTCTTTCGCGGTCAAACCTCCGCCAAACAGCGCGCGTCCGGCTTCTGCGAGGAGGGGTTCGATCCGTTCGCGCTGGCGCACCGCTTCTTCGTACACTGAGTCGGGTGAGACGGCATAACCGTACAGCGTCGACAGTATGTCGGCGAAGCACGGGATACTATCTGAAGCGAGCGGTGCTGCTCGTGACGACGTCGAGGGGGCGCGATTGCATCGCGCGCTGGCACTGATGGATTGTGCCGACAGTGAACGCACGCACGACAGCGCAATCATAAGCGCCACAGCGGTCGCGTGGTGAACCGCTGAGGCTCTCCGCATGATGCTCGCGAGTCGACAAGGATTTGTATCCATCATGATTTAGAAGCGCGGGGAGTGTGCCGGTCATGGCGCGATAATTCCTTGGTGGATATTCTCGCCAGTGCGGAGTGCCGAGTGCCACTGGTTCGTCTCATACGGAGAGACCGGTATTTTCACTTTCCACCGCGTTCCTGTCGCCACTCTGCGAGCAATCGCTTCTCGCGCTCGATGGTGAGTCCGGGACGTCTGCTCTCCGGCCACGCGATAAATTCCTTTTCATACCATACGAACAGGTCGCGAGACGTATCAGTAGCTGGTAGGGCGCATTGAATTCACTGCATTTGTGTCACGGTACCGCCCAAAAAGACTAGTGCAGCATCCAATCCAGGCTTTGTGTAAGCACCGATTGCGGAATCTCGTGGCCGCCCGCGAACTCGACATACGTGACGTCAGCGCCCTGTTTACGAAGCGCAGGAACAATCGCGCGACTCGCGCCATCGATGCCCAATACGGCGTCTTGCGTGCCGTGTGAAAACCAATACGACGGTTTTCCAACGTCGGGCGAGTCTGACCGTGCCACGTATCCCGGCGAGTTGGCGACAATTCGTGTGAACAGGTCACCGTTCGCGGCACCGAGACCCAGCGCGTACGTTGCGCCATCTGAAAAACCCTGCACGATGATGCGTGTGGGATCGACGACTCGCTGCGCGAAAACCCACTTGAGCGCGGCGTCGATAAACGTGACGTCGTAACTGAACTTGTACGATATCGCATCCCACGTGAGTCCACGCGCTCCTGGAGCGAGCAACATGAATCCGCGGCTTTGCGCGGACGCGCCCAACAATGTCACGGCGTACGCAGATCCTTGCGCTGCGCCATGCAGCGACACGACGAGTGGGAGTGCGCTCGTCGCTTGCGCACCTGCTGGCACAATCAACACGCCGTCGTTGCTGTTCGACGGCGTGATGAGGTATTGACCCGGAGCGGACACCGACGTCGGTGTTCCCGGCCTCGCCGTGAGCCGAGCAATGCCGCCTTGTGGTGCCGTGCCGGTCGATTTGGGCTCGCACGCGAGGAGCGCGGCCGCGCCACCTGTCAGTGTCGCAAGAAAATCGCGTCGTGTTGTGTGCGACATTGTGCGATCCGTGCGCTACGGTACTGGGCGCGTGACCGTTTTTATTTCGTATTCTTTTGGCGGTTCGGCACCCGCAAGATACTTCACGAAGTAGTCCCACCGACGACGCATCATGTAGTTGGACATGTTGCCATAACCGTGGGGCTGGTTTGGCAGCATCAGCAGATCAAAGTCTTTGTTGGCTTTGATCAGTGCATCGGCCACAAGCAGCGTGTTGTACGGCGGCACATTGTTGTCCATCGTGCCGTGCGCGAGCAGCAAGTGTCCTTTCAAGTTTTTCGCGAATGATTGATTCGCTTCGATGTCGTAGCTGTCTTTGCCATCGGGCGTTTTTTCGAGCAGCCCCTGATAGCGCTCGCCCCAATCGTCTTCGTACTGCCGCTGGTCGTGATTGCCCGATTCGGCGATGCCGACTTTGAAGAAATCGGGAAAGCGGAACATCGCGTCGGCGGTGATAAATCCGCCGCCAGAGTGTCCCCACATCGCGGCTTTGTCGATATCGATGTACGGATACTGTTTCGCCAAGTCTTTCATGCCTGCGACCTGATCCGGGAGCGTATTGTCACGACCCATGCGACCGTAGTACGCATCGTGAAATGACTTGGAGCGCCCCGGTGTGCCGCGTCCATCGATCGACACGACAACGAATCCGAGCTCAGCGAGCGCTTGCTTGTCGCCGCGCGCTGCTGTGAACGTGCGCGCACCAACGCTGCCGCTTTGCGGACCAGGATACGCGTTGTTGATGATCGGGTACTTTTTGTTTCGATCGAGATTGTTGGGCACAAACATCATGCCGTACAGATCGGTCTTGCCGTCTTCCGACTTCACTTTGATCGGAATTGGCGGCTTCCATCCCGTCGCGACCAATCGCGAGATGTCGGCTTTTTCGAGTGGCATGACCAGCTTGCCGTTGCCATCGCGCAGCGTCACAACCGGCGGCACATCGGGCGACGAATACGTGTCCACCAAATACTTGCCGCTCGGGCTTAATTGCATCGCGTGATCGCCAACGTCGGGCGTAAGCGAAACCTGCACAGGCGCAACACCCTTCACCGCGTCCATGCCAATCTTGTAGTAGTGCGCGAAATACGGATCTTGTCCTTTCTCGCGACCGTTCGCCGCGTACCAAATCGTGCGCGTTTTTTCGTCGATGCGCGAGATCGCCGTGACGGGTCCTTCACCGCTTGTGATTTTGCTTTTGAGCTTGCTGGTGAGGAAGTCGTACAGATACAGCTGACCCCAGTCATCACGCTGCGAGTACCACACGATTTCGTTCGTGGCCCACAACATCCGCCATCCCGTGCGCGACTCAAAGTGCGTCGGCACGGTTTCGTCAAACAACGTTTTCACCGCACCGGTATTCGCATCTGCCACGCGAAACGTCGCGCTCTTGTGATCGCGCGATGAACTGACAAACGCCAACGTGTTGCCGTCAGGGCTCCAGTTGTAGTCGGCCATCGTGATGTTGTCACCGATGGATCCACGATGAAAATCGGGCGGCGTTTGCAAACGCGTGACTTTCGCGGCGTCCACGTCGATGATCACGCGTGACAACATCGCGACGACGCTGTCACCTGGCAGCGGATACTTCCACGACTTCAACACGGGGTGACCAACCTTCGTCTCGACGATAAACATGTCGCCGACTTTACGCTCGTCTTGCTGTTGCGTCGCGATGCGGCGTGAATCGGGCGACCACAAAATCATCGGGCGATCGCTGGATGCCCAACCGGCGTTGTCGGTGGCGTAGCCGTTATTCGTTTCGCCATCGGTGGTCAACTTTTTTTCTTGACCGCTGGCAACGTCACGCACCCACAAATTCCAGTCGCGAATAAACGCTGCACGCTTGCCGTCGGGTGATGTCACCGAGTTGCCCGCGCCGCCGCGTCCGCCGCCAGCGCCTGGTGGTCCACCACGCCCTCCACGTCCGCCAGCCGCAGCATCATCCGCGGTGGCCGGCACGCCGGGACAATTGCTGCGCGCTGCATCGCAGATCGTGCGGGTTTTTTTTGCGGGATCAATCAGAATGATCTGCGCAGCCGTCGCTCCGACTGCCGCCGTGCGATACCACAGGCGATCATCAGCCAACCAATTGGCTTGCACCGCGCCACCGGCCACCAATCCGTTCAGGCTTGGCCCCAACTGCGCCGATGCGCGGTCGTAATCGGCGGCGGTGACGCGCGGCATCTGTTGCGCTGATAGCGATGACGGCACTGACAGCACAATCATTGACGACGCCGTCACGGCAAAGTAAAACGCGCTAACGGCACGAACGGCGGCCAGCGCTGCAAACGGGCGATGCATGGAGTCCTCGGGGAGCAATCTTCTCGTGGCAGCGCGGACCAGATGCGCGCTGCGGCTATCGAGTGATCTTACTGCCCCAGCCGCAGCCCCGGCCAGTGTGATGTGCGGCTGTCGTTAAATGCTCTGCCCGTCGTCACTGCCGCCGATGTAGCCCTTCACGCCGCCCGTCCCAATTTTTGTAACGCCGGGAATGGCGGTTTGACCCGTCGCACCGCCGCTTGCCTGTTCCAGCTGTGCTTCGGTGAGCTGTGAGGCGGCGGCGACTTTCGGAGCGTTGGCGGAGTGGTCGGTCATCGTGGCTCACAAGTAAGAGGAACGCGATTCCGGAATTCGCTAAGCGCTTCGGACTCTCCTGAACAAACGTGACGCCTTTGGCGCGAACCCGCCAATTCCTTGCAGATGAGTTCGGTTAAACAGCAGCACCGAATTCGGCTCAAGCGTGTACCTGGGTGCGTCATCGCGAGCCAAGTCAATTCGGTCAGCTTCGTGAACTGCATCTAACGCAGAGGACACAGAGGCACAAAGAAAAAACAACAAGGAAGTTGTTCCTCTGCGCCTCTGCGTCAAATGCTGTTAGTCAAGCGGCAACCAACCCACCTTACGGCGCGATCTTGCCGTGCTCCCACCGTACCCGCGCGCCTGTTGCCTCATCGAGCCCCGGAACCAACGTGCTCTGCACCGTTCCCGTGATCACCCACACCTGACGGCCCACGTCGGCTAACGACCGGGCTGCAGTCAGATCCGCCACCGACGCGATCTCGTTCTCGGCGCTCGGCAACTTCACCGCCCCGGTCGTCGCGACGTTTATAGTCTTCCAGGTCGCCGAGTGATCCACGATGCGTTTGAGCGCCCCGTTTGCATCGCGCGTCATCGCGATGTCACCGCCCATGATGACAGTGCGCGCTTTTGTTGGCCACGGCATCACCCACGCTTCGATGGTACCG
>JANXUN010000530.1 GCA_025356185.1 Gemmatimonadaceae bacterium | reverse complement strand
GGGCGCGATTGGCGGCACGCTCGCGGCGTATCTCGCGCGTGCGGGTCACGACGTTACGGTCGTCGACACGGTGCGTGCGCACGTTGACGCCATTAACGAACACGGGCTGCGTATCACAGGGACGATCGAAACGTTTTCGGTGCCCGTTCCGGCGTTCACACCCGAGACGTTGCAGGGGACGTGGGATACCATCGTACTCGCAACGAAAGCGCATCACACCGAGTTGGCTGTGGTCGCGTTGCGACCGCATCTGTCGGCGAACGGATGCGTGATCAGCGCGCAGAACGGGTTGAACGAACTCGTGATTGCCAATGCGATTGGCGCCGAACGAACCGTGGGTGCGTTTGTGAACTTCGGCGCGGATTACGTCGAGCCGGGCGTGATTCATTTCGGTGGTCGGGGAGCTGTCGTTGTTGGTGAGATAGACGGCGCACTCACCCCGCGCGTCGCCGCGATTCACGATGCATGGTCGGTGTTCGACGAGCGCGCCATCGTGACGCGCAATATTTGGGGCTATCTGTGGGGCAAAGAAGCGTACGGCGCGATGTTGTTCGTGACGGCGTTGACGAACGACTCGATTGCCGATGCATTAGCGCGTGCAGAATATCACGACGTATATATCGCTGTGGCGCGTGAAATGTTGGCGGTCGCGAAGGCGCGCGGCGTGACACCCGAGGCGTTTGATGGATTTGATCCCGTCGCGTATTTGCCAACGGCTGCGCCGAACGCCGCCGAACGCTCGCTCGATGCGCTGGTGGTGCACAATCGCAAATCTGCAAAAACGCACAGTGGTATTTGGCGTGATCTTGCGGTGCGCAAACGACCGACCGAAGTCGACGCACAGCTTGGCATTGTCGTGACGCTTGGTCGTGAGGCCGGTGTTCCGACGCCGGTGACGGCGAGGCTCGTTGCGCTGGTACACGAGATCGAGCAGGGTCATCGTGAACAATCGATTGATGCGCTTCGCGTATTGGCTCGTGTGGCGACCGGATGATCCGCGGGGTATGTTCGCGTTCATGACGTCTCCATACACGACGGGCGCGAAGCTGATGCACGCGAACGTGCTGTCGACATGAACATCGAATTCAGCGGCACGACCGCTGTCGTCACCGGCGCGGCGCACGGATTTGGTCGCGCCATCGCGCTGGCCTTCGCAGCGCGCGGTGCCAACGTGTGGGCGTGCGATGTGCTCGAGAACGAATTGCGAGAAACGCAGTCACTGTGCGCGGATGCGGGTGGCGTGTGCCACGTCCGCGCGGTC
Source organism: Gemmatimonadaceae bacterium (assembly GCA_025356185.1). GTDB lineage: Bacteria > Gemmatimonadota > Gemmatimonadetes > Gemmatimonadales > Gemmatimonadaceae > Gemmatimonas. Next base: position 10,791 of record JANXUN010000530.1, on the reverse strand, counting down.
GACGTGCGCGATCAGCACGCGGTGCAGTCATTCGTCGCGGAGGCAGGCGCCGCGCACGGTCACGTCGAGATTCTCGTCAACAACGCCGGCGGCGTGTTGGGGCAGATCGGACGTCCGATTGAAGCCATCACGCCGAGTGACTGGCAATCGATCTTCGACGTGAATGTCACGGGCGCGTTTTACTGCGCGCAGGCCGTCGCCCTTGGCATGAAGGCCGCGCGCAGTGGACGCATAGTGAACATCTCCAGCGGCGCGGGACTCGGCATCAGTCTCACCGGAATCCAAGCGTACGCATCGGCAAAGGCAGCGCAGATTGGTTTGACGCGGCAACTCGCGCACGAGCTTGGGCCGTGGGGCATCACGGTGAACAACATCGCACCGGGATTCGTGCGATCGAACGCCACCACCGAACGCCAATGGGAGTCGTATGGCGCCGACGGACAACAAGCGTTGATCGATCGCATCGCACTGAAGCGGTTGGGCTCACCCGATGACATCACACACAGTGTGTTGTTTTTTGCGTCGACGTACGCCAGCTGGATCACCGGACAGGTGTTGTGTGTTGACGGTGGCAAGTGACCGCCGACGCGAATGCGCGCGTCCTTTCTGCGCTGCGTACAGCGCACGCGCAAATCCTCGACGAGCTGATCGAGTTCGCCGCGATTCCAAGCGTGAGTACGGATCCCGCGCATTCGGCTGACATTGCGACGGCTGCTCACTGGGTGGCGAAAACGTTGGCGGCCGCGGGTCCGATCGACGTGCGAATCATGCCGACGCCCGGAAATCCAGTGGTGTACGGTGAGTGGCTCGGAGCACCCGGACAACGAACGGTATTGATATACGGACACTACGACGTGCAACCGCCGGATCCGCTCGACAAATGGATCAGCGCACCGTTCACGCCCACCATGCGTGATGGTCGTCTCTACGCCCGAGGCGTGTCTGACGACAAAGGCCCGATGTTAATCCCGATCAAAGTTGCGGAAGCGTTCTTCGCGACGATCGGCACGCTGCCAATCAACGTGAAGTTTGTATTTGAAGGCGAAGAAGAAATCGGCAGTAGACATCTCGAAGCGTTTATCGCCACACACACTGAGCTGCTCGCGGCCGATTTCGTGTTGTCTGCCGATGGAGCGATGTGGCGCATCAATGAACCGTCGCTCACTGTGGCAAGTCGTGGACTTGCCGGACTGGAGTTCACCCTCACCGCGGCCGCGAAAGATCTGCACTCTGGCCGTCACGGCGGTGGCGTTGCCAATCCGCTGCACGCGATGGCGCGACTCGTCGCATCGTTGCACGATGACGAAGGGCGCATTGCCGTCGACGGTTTCTACGACACGGTGCGCGAACTCACCACACACGAACGCGAAGAGATCGCGTCATTGCCGTTCAATGAACACGCATACCTCGCGCAAGTGGGCGCACCCGCGACATTCGGTGAACCCGGATACACAACGCTTGAACGGCAGTGGACGCGCCCTACCATCGAAGTAAACGGCATGTGGGGTGGCTACGAAGGGCCCGGTCAAAAAACGGTGATCCCAAGCGAAGCGCACGCAAAGATCACGTGCCGGTTAGTGCCCGATCAAAATCCAAACGACGTGATCGCGCTCGTCACGAAGCATCTCGCTTCGCACGTGCCGGCTGGCACGACGCTCGCTGTGCGGGTTGCCGATCACGGTGCGTTCCCCTCGTCAATCGCCAGCGATCACTACGCGCTGCAGGCAGCCGACGCCGCACTGCATGCAGTGTACGGTGTGCATCCGCTGATCGTGCGCATGGGTGGAACGGTTCCCATTTCGGAGCTGTTTCAGCGACACATGAATTTGGCGACCGTGTTCTTCAGTTTTTCCACTGCAGACGAAGACTATCACGCACCCAACGAGTTCTTTCGCGTGCATCGGTTGCACGAGGGGCTCGAAGCATGGGCGCGTCTGTGGTCTATTTTGGGCCATCCACACCGCAGCGAGGACGCACAATGACGAATGCAGAGAACACGCAACTCGCGCGCGCAGAGGCCGACGTAAACGCGCATAGCGCAACGCTGAAACGGGAACTCGGTGTCAAAGATTTAGCACTCACGCAAATCTTGTTTATTGTCGGGCTGTCGTGGATCGGCGTGGCCGGAAAGCTCGGCCCGTCCAACATGGTGTTCTGGTTGTTGGCGTTGGTGCTGTTCTACGTGCCATCTGCCGTGGTCGTGATGTATCTCAACAAGTTGATGCCGCTTGAAGGCGGGTTGTATCAATGGGCCAAGCTGGGATTTAATCAAACCGTTGGCTTTTTACTTGCGTGGAATCTGTGGTTGTACGTCATCGCGCTTACGTCGGAGGTAGGCCTCTCAGTCACGACGTATCTAGCGTACGCGATTGGCCCGAGCGCGGCGTGGATGACGTCAAGTTCGTGGGTACCAGCGCTCGCGTCCGCGATCATTGTCACGCTCATGGTCATTGCGTCGACTATCGGACTGGCCGTCGGCAAATGGGTGCACAACTTTGGTGGCATCCTGATGCTCATTGTATTCGGCGTCGTGATCAGTTTGCCCGTTATCGGATTGCTCACCGGCACACTGCACGAGTGGCACCCATTCCGCACCAGCATGCCCGAGCTGTCGCTGCTCAATCTCAACATCCTCGGCAAAATGGGATTCGGCGCGCTTGGTGGCTTTGAATACATCGCGATTCTCGCAGGCGAAACAAAAGCGCCGTCGCGTTCAGTTGGTCGCTCGGTCCTCATCGCGGCGCCGATAATCGCAATCATGTTTGTGCTGGGCACAAGCACCGTTGTTGCGTATGTCCCCAATAAAGACATCGATCTCGTCGGACCGCTTCCACAAGTGCTTCGTGCGGGCTTCGCGCCGTTTGGCATCGCTGGCCCGTTGGTGACGATTGCAATCTTGATGACGATGGCGATGCGCATCGCACAGTCGAGTGTGAGCTTCACCGCGGTGACGCGTTTACCGATGGTCGCGGGATGGGACAGCATGCTGCCGTCGTGGTTTAGCCGCTTGCACAAAAAGTATCAGACGCCCGTTAATTCGATCGTGTTGGTCGGGCTCTGCTCATTTGGGTTGTCGGTGATTGGCAGCGTCGGTGTCGGTCAAGCCGAAGCGTTTCAATTGCTCTTTAACGCGAGCGGAATTTTTTACGCGCTGACGTACGTCGTGATGTTTGCGATTCCGATTTTCGGATTGCGCGGCATTTCGCCTTCACCGCCGATGTGGCTCAAGCTCGCGTCGTGGTCGGGACTCGCGATGACGTTGCTGTATGTCGTGTTGTCGGTGTTTCCGATTATCAAAGTCGATAGCGTCGCGACGTTCGCCCTGAAGATCACGGGCGTGATCGTGGTGATGAATCTCGTTGGCATTGGGATCCTGCTCGCCGCGAGGCGACGCGGACAGTAGGCGACGCCGTCAGTCGTCGAGGTTATTCGTTCGCCTTACCCGCTTGCCACCCTGCCAGCTGTCGTCCCACCGGCAGTTCGCGCACGCGCACGCCCGTTGCTGCGAAAATCGCGTTTGCGATAGCGCCGCACGCAGGAGGAACGCCGGGCTCGCCGATGCCGCCTGGTAAGCCTTCACTCGGTACGAAGTGCACGCCCACGACATGTGGAGCGGCTTTCATGCGCGCGACGGTATAGTCGCGGAAATTCGATTGTACGGCGGCACCCTTGGCAAACGTCATCTCGCTTGAGAGCACGTTGCTCATCGCCATAATCAGCGCGCCTTCCATTTGCGCTTTCGCGCGATCAGGGTTGGCGATAAATCCCGCATCGACTGCGACCGTGGCTTTGGGCACCAGCACGGTGCCGTCGGGCAGCACTTCTACCTCGACTACCATCGCCACGTACGACAAAAAACTGCGATGCATGGAAATGCCGCGTCCCTTGCCGAGTGGCAGCTTCGCGCCGCGCCATCCGCTTTTGCTCACGGCCAGTTCGACCACGCGACGCGCACGGGCTGTATCGAGCGGATGATCGGTCCATGTGGCGCCGTAGTTGCTCGCGGGCTTTACAAGACCGGCCTTCGAGAGGTCGACCACGCGATCGGAGCCAATCAATTTGAGCAAGAAGTCCGCCGGGTCCTGCTTCGCCGCAAACGCGAGTTCATCAACGAACGACCCGATTGCAAAGCCATGATGAATCGCGTTGACACTGCGATACCAACCGATGCGCGTGTGTGCGACGGCGGGGCAGATCTCGATACTCATGTGCGGAATATCAAACGGCACATCACTCGCGCCATTCGTCAGTTCGTCGGGCTCCGCACCTTTCATATTCGGCGCAAAGGTGGCACCGATGGCTGGATACGCCGATCGATGCAACCATGCAGACACTCGACCATTCGCATCGAGTCCCGCCTCGAGATGATGCGCCGCCACCGAATGCAAATACGAATTCTGTAAATCGTCTTCGCGCGTCCATTGCACACGGACGGGCGCACCGACCTCGCGTGCAAGCCAAGCCGCCTCGCACACAAAATCCGGTTTGGATTTACGACCGAAGCCGCCGCCCAACAGCGTCACGTGTACGGTGACATCGGCAACGTCGACCTTGAGATACTCGGCAAGCGTTTTGCGCGCGTCCATCGGCGACTGCGTCGGTGCCCACGCTTCTACCTTGCCGTTCACAACCCGTGCGATCGCCGCGACGGGTTCCATCTGCGCGTGCGCCAAATGCGGCATGTAGTACTCACCCTTCACCGTCCGTGCAGCCGCGGCGAGTCCTCTATTCACATCACCAACCGTTCGCCCGGCTTGTCCGGGTGCTCGTACCGATTGCATGAGTGTTGCTTTGTACGCCGCGCTGTCGTACGAAGCGTTCGTGCCGTTCTCCCACGTGATCTTGAGCGCGTCACGCCCCTTCATAGCGGCCCACGTGTTCTTGCCAATCACGGCTACACCGCCCAACGGCATGAAACCACCGGGCATCGGCGATGCCGGAATGCGCACAATGCGTTCAACGCCCGGCACCTGCAGTGCGAGCGAATCGTCAACACGCACAACCGTGCCGCCCCACACTGGTGGACGCGCAATCACCGCGACCTTCATCCCGGGAAGCGTCACATCGGCGCCGTACACCGCTTTTCCTGTCGTCATTGGCACAAGGTCGATGGACGTCATTTTCTTCCCTTCCCACCGGCGTTCTGCGGGCGTCTTGATGCGCACACGGGCTTTCGTTGGCAGGGGCAGCGCGCGAGCTGTCTCAACCAACGCGCCAAATGCTTTGATGCGTCCGGATGCGATGTGTACCACAGTGCCGTTGCGAGCCTTCACGGCGCTTGACGCAACACTCCATTCTTTCGCGGCCGCGTCTTCGAGCAGCGCGCGAACGGTGGCGCCGGCTTCTCGATATTGCGGTAAGAAATCGCGGATACTCGTAGAACCATCGGTGTTTTGTGTGCCGTACTTTTTCTCATCGCCGATGGCTTGCTCGACGCGACACTTGCTCCAATCGGCTTCCATCTCATCGGCGATCAGCATCGGCATCGTGGTGCGAATGCCTTGTCCCATTTCAGAACGATGACAGACAATCGTGACGATGTCGTCGAGTGCAACGCGAATGTACGCGTGCGGCTCCCACGGCTCAGCTGCCAATGACGCGACATCAGCTGCGTCAAGTCGGCGAACACCGAGACTGCTCGCAACGAGTACGAGTCCTCCCAAGCCGAGGAGCTTTGTGAAGTCGCGCCGTGTGGTATCCGTGTGCATCGTACTCACGACGTGCGCGTGTTTCTCCACGACGCTGGTGTCGGTCTCAGTCGCCGTCACGCTCGGCGATGACAACCACGGGAGCTTATGATTAACGCTCATTTCGCCCCGTCGTGTGAACTCGTCGACGCGTTCGCAGCCGCGGCTTTGATCGCGGCGCGAATACGCGGATACGTGCCACAGCGACAGATGTGCCCGTTCATCGCGGCATCGATGTCTGCGTCAGTCGGTGCGGCTTTCTGCTTGAGCAGATTTGCCGCCTGCATGATCTGTCCGCTTTGACAAAAACCGCACTGCGGTACATCGATGCTGCGCCACGCTACTTGCAACGCATGCTCACCCTTGGGGTGCAACCCTTCGATGGTCGTCACGGTCGCGCCGTTCAGTGCGTCCATCTTCCGTTGACACGCGCGCACGGGAGTTCCGTTCACGTGTACCGTACACGCGCCACACTGTGCAATGCCGCATCCGTATTTCGTACCGGTGAGCGCGAGCTCGTCGCGCAAGAACCACAGCAGCGGCATCGTGCCGTCGCCGTCGAACGTGCGTCGCACTCCGTTGACGATCAACGAAATAGTCGCGGTTTCATCGTGCGTACTCACGAATGCTCCGTTGCGTGATGTCATGACGGTCCGATCAATCCCATGCTCGAGCCCGACGGATCTTTGAAGTAACCAAACGTGCCCATGCTGGGCATCGACATCGCATCACCTTGGCGCGCGCCGCCCGCCGCATCGATCGCATCGAGCGTTGCTCTCACATCGTTCACGTAGATGTACGCGACAGCGGGCAGTGTGGGCGTATGCGATTGAAACACGCCACCAATTCCCGCACCCGGATCGAATGCCACGAACGCGGGCATGGTTGGTAACGTGCCCCATCCAAATTGTGCGTGAAAAAACGCCGGACCCGCGTCGTTCGCAGTGTACATCTCCAAGCTGCAAATCGTATTCGCAACGGGCTTGGGATTCGCACCAAACGGCATCGGTATGCGCGGCACACCCGTTGGGGCCACAGCGTCGGTAATGCCGTACACGGTGCCACTCGCGTCTTTGAATCGCGCGAGCGTGCCCATCATCGGAATCTTCCACGGCGCGCGCTCGATGGTCGCACCGGCGGCCACAACCTGCGTAAGCTTCGCGTCGACGTTGGACACACCAATAAATGGCACGACGCCCGGAAAGCCCTCTGGCACATTGGCGCGCAACGCGATCGGCGGTCCCGATGTCACGGCAGCGCCAGATAGTTCCGCCGACATCTTCATAATCGGCCATCCAAACAACGACGCGTAAAACGCGCTTGATGCAGCAAGATCGTTGGCCGAAATCACAACGAGGGCAACGGGATGCTTACCGCTGCCGGCAGGTGCTTGGGGCATGTCCATCGTGAAAGGATACCGCGAATGTGACGCTGAGGCTACCAAGTCGAGCGTCATTCCGCTTGGACGCCGCGACGCAGCCGCAGCAAAATTCTTAGACTCCGCGCTGCGGTTCCGCGCGCGTCATTCCCAGCGGAACCATCGTGTCGCCAGCATGCTGCACACGACAAACGCGAGCACGAGTGCGGCGACATCGATCCAGTGTGCACTCCACCCCGGACCATCCCACACACCCTGCAACAGCGCCACCGCATGCGTGGTCGGCAGCGCATTCGCCACCATCTGCATCCATCGGGGAAAACGCGCAACCGGCACAAACACGCCCGACACCGCCACCATGGGATACAACAGCGCCGCCCCGATCGGCTGCGCAAAGCGCGCGGTCGGCACCACACTCGCGATTATAAAACCGAGTGAGAGAATGCTGAGCGTGCTAACCAACAGCGCCGCGCCAAAACTCACATAGGCAATCTCCATCGCGCCCGGAAACACGCGGCGCCCTGCCGCGACAAGCAACAGCAGACTCACCACCGTGAACACCAGTTTGACCGCGACTTGCGCGCCGAGAATCGTGAGCGGTGAAAGCGGCGTTGCGCGTAGTCGCTTAAGAATGCCGCCTTCACGATAAATCGAGATGATTGCCACCAGCGACGTGACGGCGTTCACTGCGATCATCAACGCCGCGAGAATCGCCACGTTGAATGACGGCGTGATCGTGGATGCCGTGGGTCCCGCGGCGCTAGGAACTCCGCGTAGCGTTCGCCCCAGCACTACGAACAGCAAGACGGGGATGCCGAGCGTGCCGATCAATCCCATCGGCTCGCGCACAAAGATTTTCGTCTCAACCCACGTCAGCTTCCAAAAGCCTTTCAGTACGCGTGGCATCATCATCAGTCGCGGATGCCTCGGCCGGTGAGTTTCAAAAAGACATCTTCTAAGGTGGGCCACTCGGTGCGAAATCCGCGCACCGTGATGCCCGCGTGCGCGATGGCATGAATGACCGCAGTCGTGAAATCGTCGCCCTCGCCAACGAGCGTATGCGTCGTGCCCACGCTCGTGACCGAAGTGAGTGATGGCACACCCGAAATGCGTTGCGCGACATCGAGTGCATCACTCGTGAACACCACGCGTCGCTCGGGGCAGTGTTTGGCCACCAACTCGGCCGGTGTTCCGATTTCGATTAGCGCACCGTGCTCGATGATGCCGACGCGATCGCACAAGCGCTCGGCCTCTTCCATCAAGTGCGTCGTGAGGAACACCGTCTTGCCGCGCTCGCGAATACCAAGAATCAGTTCCCAAATCGCGCGGCGCGCTTGCGGGTCCAAACCAGTCGTGAGCTCGTCGAGAAAGACGAGTTCGGGATTGTGTACAAGAGCCAGTGCGACGAACAAGCGCTGCTTTTGGCCGCCAGAAAGTGTCATGAACCACGCGTTGCGCTTTTCCTCAAGGCCGAGTCGCGCGAGCAGGTCGGTGGTGTCGACAACCTGATCGTACAGCGACGACCACAGGTCGATTGCTTCCCACACCTTGATGCGCTTTTGAAGGTGCGCTTCCTGATGCTGCACGCCAATCCGTTGACGAAGCGCAGTCGCGTCGCGCTGCGGGTCTAGTCCAAGCACGCGAATAGTGCCGCGATCGGGCGTGCGCAGCCCTTCCATGCACTCCATGCTGGTCGTCTTGCCGGCGCCGTTGGGGCCGATCAGACCGAAAATCTCGCCTTCGTACACCTCGAGCGAGACGTCACGCACGGCGATGGTTTTGCCGTACTGCTTTCCCAGATGTGAGACTTCGATCACCGTTCGTGGCATGCCACAACCTACGGTGCGCGTCGGCAGTAGTTACCGATTGGCGCTTCTTAGCCGTCGGCCTGTTCGGTCGAAGAAGCGCCGCGTGAGTAGCGCAGCGCGCCAGACGGACAGCGATCGATCTGCGCGGCGATCTCGTCGGCGGTGGCGGCACGCACGTCGATCCACCGCTGTCGGCGCACGTCGAAGACGGCCCTCAGACCGCGCACACAGTCGCCTGAGTGCACGCACACGGTGGGGTCGAAGGTGACGGTAATCGCGTCGGTCGCGTAGGTCTGAAGTCGTTTCGGCATGCGGGCAATTTACAAGATGAGCGGGCTTCGGTTGCGGAGCCGAGCCGTCTCGCGAGAGCGCGTTTTGCGTGCCAATTTCGTATCAATGAATTCCAGCTCCACCCTGCTCGCCGCCGCCCTCGCCGACCGCTACGAAATCATTCGTGAACTCGGTCGGGGCGGCATGGCCACCGTGTATCTCGCACGCGACGTGCGACATGCGCGCCAAGTCGCGATCAAAGTGCTTCATCCGGAGCTTGCCGCCGTCATCGGCGCCGAGCGGTTCTTAGCCGAGATCACGACGACGGCGAATTTGCAGCACCCGCATATTCTGCCGTTGTTCGACAGCGGCACCGCAGATGGGCAACCGTTCTACGTGATGCCGTTTGTCGAAGGCGAAACACTCCGCGCACGCCTCGATCGCGAAACACAGTTGCCGATCGCGGACGCCGTGCAACTCGCGCGCGAAGTCGCGGACGCGTTGCAGTACGCGCACGAACGCGGCGTGATTCATCGCGACATCAAGCCAGAAAACATTCTGCTGCAAGGCGGTCACGCACTGGTCGCTGATTTTGGCATTGCGCTCGCCGTGCAACACGCTGGCGGACAACGCATGACGCAAACGGGCCTCTCGCTCGGCACGCCGCAGTACATGGCCCCCGAACAAGCGATGGGCGACAAAGCGGTCGACGCGCGCGCGGATATTTATGCACTCGGCGCGGTCACGTATGAAATGCTCGCCGGTGAGCCGCCGTTTACCGGTGCCAACCCGCAGGCGATCATCGCGCGCGTACTCACTGAGAAACCTCGTGCTCTGGCTACGGTGCGCGACACTGTTCCGGAGCATGTCAATTACGCGGTGCTGACGGCGATGGCAAAACTGCCGGCAGATCGATTCACCTCGGCCAATGAGTTTGCCCGCGCACTTCGCGAGACGCATGCGAGCGCACATGCCCTAACGCAATCGATTGGCCCGACGTCAGCGCACGCTACGGTAAGCATTCGAACTGCGAAGGGTCGCGGTCTCGTGATAGCGTCTGTGATACTCGCCGCCTTCATCGCTGCTGCCAGCTGGATGATGGGCAAGCGCTCCTCGTCCGACAGTGCATCGGACATGGTGACGCGGTTTGCCCTAGAGACACGTCCGGGCGAACGTGCGCCCACGATTCTCGGAAAGCTGCACGCGATCTCACCTGACGGCGCAACCCTCGTGTACGTCGCAAGCGTTGCTGGCAAGACGCAGCAGCTGTGGCGTCGACAGATGAATACCCTCGACGCCTCGGCCGTCGCGGGAACGAGCGGCGCCAGTGACCCCGTGTTTTCTCCCGACGGGCGTTGGGTCGCATACGTTGTTGGCGCGGACATCATGAAGGTGCCGATTGACGGCGGCACGCCAACGCGAATCACCAGCATCGGGGCGGGATCACCGCGCGGCTTAACGTGGACGCACCGCGGTCAGCTTGTCTATGGCGAGCAAGGCTCGCCAACGCTTTTCATGGTGTCAGCAGATGGCGGCACTCCGCAACCGGTGTTCAAGGCGTCAGGTGACCACGGCTTTCGTTGGCCCGTCGCCATTCCAGAATCGGACGACGTGCTGTTCACGGAGTTCGCCACGCGAGGCGACACCG
>JANXUN010000525.1 GCA_025356185.1 Gemmatimonadaceae bacterium | reverse complement strand
GGACCGACCACATCCGCCGTGACCGATCCATCGCACGGCGTCACCGACTCAATAGCATGATACGCTTGATACAACGCAGGGCGAATGAGGTCATTCATTCCCGCGTCAGTGACGATAAAATCTTTTCCCGCGGCATGCTTGCGATACAAAACACGCGTCATAAGTACGCCGGACTCGGCAACGATGTATCGGCCAGGTTCGAGCAACAGCGTCAAGTGTGTGTCGCGTGCAGCGTGTGACACGAGGGCGGCATAGTCTTCAACATCGGCGATTGGGTCGGTATCGGCGTACGGCACGGCAAGACCTCCGCCAACATCAAGAAAGTCGAGCGCGTGTCCCTGCGCACGTACAGCGGCGACCACCTCTAGCAGCCTTGGAAGCGCATCGCGCATCGGTTCGGCATTCGCGATCTGCGATCCCAAATGCATTCCCAAGCCGATCAGGCGTACATGCGGAGAAACCAATGCTAGTCCAGCAATGCGCACGACATCATCGCGCGGAATGCCAAACTTCTGTCCCTTTTCGCCCGTCTTGATGTACGCATGCGGTGTGTTGACGGTGACTTCGGGGTTTACGCGAATCGCAATCGGCGCGACCACAGCGCGCGCCTCGGCGACGGCTTCGATCGCAACAAGTTCGGCTTCCGATTCGACGTTGATCAGTAGCACCCCGTTGTCGAGCGCTTGTCCAATTTCTTCGACCGTCTTACCGACGCCGCTAAACACCACATCGCGGCCCGCAAAGCCTGCGCGACGCGCGCGAAATAGCTCGCCCCCTGATACGATATCCACACCTGCGCCGAGTGCGCGCAACAGCTGCAATATTGCCAAGCTGGAGTTGGCCTTCATGGCGAAGTGTACGCGATGCGGCACGCCTGCAAACGCGTTCGTAAGACGCATGAACCGTTCACGAATCATCGCCGCCGAGTACACGTAACACGGCGTGCCGACCGCAGACGCTATGCGTGGCAACGCCACCTGCTCGGCGTGCATCACCCCGTCTACGCGCGAGTACCCCGCGACTGCACGATTCTCTACGCTCTGGGTCGTCATCCGATCAGTACGCGCGCGCCCAGATCACCTCGTGCTTGGCCGGCTCACCGGTCACCATGCACGTGGTGGGGGCTATCGGCGAACGAAACTCCGGATCGGGAATGCACCGAATGGTCGCCTTCGTCTCTTCTTTGACACGTTGTTCGATGGCAGGATCGCCGTTCCAGCCGGCATACACAAATCCACCGGGGCCTTCCATGACGTTCTTGAATTCGTCGTAGCTGATGCGTTGCCGGATCGAATTCGCTTCAAGACGAGCACGCGCAGCCGTCAGCATGTCGGCTTGAATCTGGTCGAGGATCTCTGGCAGTTCCGCGCGCAGCACGTCAAAGGCGATCGCGCGCTTCTCGCGCGTGTCTCGACGGGCCAGCATGCCACTCTGTGACGCAAGATCGCGCGGGCCGATCTCGAGACGCAACGGTATGCCGCGCAGCTCCCAGTGGTAGTACTTGGCGCCTGGCTTGATGCCCACGCGATCATCGACGTGTACGCGAATTCGTTCGTGATCGGGACGCTTGAAGCTGCCCAACTCCTCGGCAATCCGCTTGGCGACCGCGATCGTTGCATCGCGTTCGTCGTCTGTTTTCCAAATGGGCACGATGACCACTTGAATCGGCGTGAGGCGCGGGGGAAGACGGAGTCCGGCGTCGTCGCCATGCGTCATCACCAGTCCACCAATCATGCGAGTGGACACACCCCAACTTGTGTTCCACGCAAACGCTTGTTCGCCTTGCTCGTTTTGAAACGAGAGATCGAACGCTTTGGCAAAGTTTTGACCAAGGTTGTGCGACGTACCCGCCTGCAACGCTTTGTTGTCTTGCATCATCGCTTCGCAGCAATAGGTGCGGAGGGCACCTGCGAAGCGCTCTGAATCGGTTTTAAGACCCGTGATCACAGGCATGGCCATGTGCCCTTCCATGAACTCACGGTACACGCCGAGCATCTTGCGCGCCTCGACCTCCGCCTCGTCGTGCGTCGCGTGTGCCGTGTGTCCTTCTTGCCACAAGAATTCCATCGTCCGCAAAAAAAGCCGCGTACGCATTTCCCAGCGCACGACGTTGGCCCACTGGTTGTATAGCAATGGGAGATCGCGATAGCTCTGCACCCACTTGGCGAACATCGAGTAGATGATCGTCTCAGACGTGGGGCGAATCACCAATCGCTCCTCAAGCACTTTGCCACCGCCCATCGTGACGACCGCGCACTCTGGCGCGAACCCTTCAACGTGCTCGGCTTCCTTCGACAAAAAGCTTTCAGGAATGAACAGCGGGAAATATGCGTTCACGTGCCCGGTGGCTTTGAACATGTCATCGAGAGCGCGTTGCATGCGTTCCCAGATGCCATAGCCATGCGGACGAATTACCATGCAGCCGCGCACTGGCGAATAGTCCGCCAGCTCCGAGCGCAATACGAGTTCGTTGTACCACTCGCTGAAGTTGTCTCCGCGCGAGGTCAGCTTTTTGTCGTCACTCATGGTGCGTTACCGGCCTTGGTAGTGCTGTTGACAAACGTGTCGATCTCATCAAACAGCGTTTCAGTCTTGTCGTGAGCGATTAATCGTACACGGCTCGTGGCATCATCACCTGTCAGCAGGAATACCACATTCTGCGCGCCCGCTTTTTTGGCGTTTTCAAACTGCTTGTCGATTTTTTGCGGTCGCATGCCGTATTCGACGTTGAATCCTCTGGCACGCAGCGTGGTGGTCAGCGCGAGCATCTGATGTGGATAGTGTGGATCCGTCGGTGACTGCGCGATCCAGTAGTCGGTCGCGCTGGCGAAGACGGGCATCTTTCCGCGTGAGCGGAGCAGTTCGCCCAACACCACATCACCCATCCCAAAGCCCAGCGCCGGCAAATCAATCCCGCCCAGCGACGACAACAAATTGTCGTATCGACCGCCGCCGCAAATTGCACGGAACTCACCAACGTTGTCGAACAGTTCGAACACGATCCCCGTGTAATACGCGAGCCCGCGCACGAT
>JANXUN010000515.1 GCA_025356185.1 Gemmatimonadaceae bacterium | reverse complement strand
GCGCGTTATCGCGCGAACATCCGTTGGTGCAACTCGCCGAACACGCGACGCGTTGGCTGGGCGTTGCTCCGCAATCCGCGTCGGCATCGAGCGATGCGAATATTCCACTGGCACGGGGCATTCCCGCGATCACCATCGGCGCGGGAGGCATCGGTGGGGGGGCGCACACAACGCACGAGTGGTACGACGATACCAACGGCGTGCGGGGACTCTCGCGGGCACTCGCGGTGATCTCCGCGGCCTCTGCCGGATTTTCTCGCAGCTAAATCGCTTCGAATGCAGGGGCGGACGGTTGCGTCGAAAACACTTGCACGCGATGCGATGCGTGCGGGTACACCTTCACATATCGATCGCGCCAGCGTGACGCAAATCGTTCAGCATCCGATTCGCGCACCATTGCCCAGACGCTGCCGCCGAATCCTGCACCAAACGCGCTTGCCGCGACGGCACCAAGCTCCTTGGCAATCGAGACCAACTGCACGGTCTCGACAATCTGATTGTTGAGCGCAACCTCGGCACCGCGTTGCGACGCGGCAACCGTTGCGCCAAACGCATCGAGATCTCTGTTTGCAAGCTGTTCCGCTGCGGCGGGCACGAAACGCCAACTCTCGTTGTAAAACTGATACAGACGCGCGTGCATTTGCTCGGTGGTGAACTGTTCGTTCGTGGCAAGTTCAGTCGCCTCGAGCAAAGCCGTCGGCACGTCGTCGATGACGTCACCACCAGCAGCCTGCCGAAACGCGTCCGCCAGCGTTCGCGCGGTGCCGCCGCGCGCATTCCATGCGTGGACGACGTGATGCGCGAGTCGCGCGACGTTGTTGTAGCGCTCTCTCGCTGCTCCTGTCTTTGCCGCGACCACACCACTCACCGCAATCACAAACACGTGGTCGGTTGGCCACACGACCGAGCGCTCATGTCGAACAGGGGCCCATCCAAAGACACTTAACATCCCCGGCGCACAGCACAGAATCGCCGTCTGATCTTGTGCGCCGCCCAACGTGCCCACGCCGCGCTCACCGGCAAGGACACCATAATCCGCACCGTTTTCGAGCGCGCCAACGTACCCCGCAAGCTTCGTTCGCGGCACGAGAGCGGTCGCCCAGCGTGGATCGTTCGTGAGGTCGCTCAGCGCCGACAACGCGAGCGTCAGTCCGACAACGAGCGCGCTCGAACTCGACACGCCGGCGGCGGGAGGCAAATTGCTCGCGAGCGCAATATCCGCCCCAACAACCTGAGCGCCGAAATTGTGCTCGAGTCGCCGCGCAACGGTACGCGGATAGACCGCCCACGGGAGCGGCGCTTGCGAGCTGGGAAACGGCGACGGATCGAGTGACACCGCCATCGATTCACGCCGACGCGCATCGCGCAACACGACCCGGCGATCGGTGCGCGGCGACGCGACCAAAACGATGCCACGATCAACCGCGCATAAAAGCGAGCGCCCTCCTGCGTAGTCGACGTGTTTACCTAATACCTCAATTCGGCCTGGCACGATCCACGTGCGACGGCCCTCGCGCGCGACGTTTGCTTCGTCCAACGATCGGTGCGCATCTCGCTCAAGCTTGCGATACCGCTCCTCGCTGGCGGGAACAAACCCCGCCGCGTCGAGCGATGTCTGTACAATTGATTCGTCGAGCGACGGAAAGACACGCACTGGCACGCTCTCACTCATGGTCGTGCCTCTATCTGTTGCAACGCACGCGCGACGGAGGAAACGTCAGCGCGGTGCGAGAGGTCGAGCACTGGTGCCGCAACGCGATACGCGTGCACGTTCACGCCTTCGCGAAGAGCACGAGCGACTGCCTCGGGCAATTCAAACTCGCCGCGCGATGACTTCGGCACGCGCGCGCACGCATCCACGATGGCTGGCGTCACCGCCCAGCAGTTCATTCCGACCCATCGCGCGGCAGGCGAAGCCACATCCAGCGTCGCACCGGGCTTCTCGACGATAGCGCACAGCCGATCGCGCTCATCGATCTCGAGTACCGCGAACGCGCGCACTCGTTCCGCATCGATATTACCGTCGCGCACCAGCGCATCGCGATCAAATGCAATCGTCGCGGCGCGCTCGTGCGATGCCAGCAGTCGAAGCGCTTCGATCGGATAGTAGTTGTCCGCGTTGAGCACGAGAAATGTCTCTTCGTCAACCGCGGCGGCCGCACACACCACCGCATTCGCTGTGCCGATCGGCTCCGGTTGCAATGCAAAGCTGATTCGGGTGCGCCGCGCAGGAACGGTCGGTACATAGTACTCGCGCACGTCATCATGTTCGCCGCCAAGTACCAGCACGACGTGCGTGATGCCCGAGTCGGCCAGTGCCGAAATCACGTAGTCGAGAAACGGACGCGCTGCCGCACCCTGTGCGCCGCCAGCAATTGGCATCATCGCTTTCACGCCGCTCGCGGCAACGCGCGCCTGCCGCGCATCAAGTTGTACGGCGGCATCCACGTGTCGCATTCGCGACCCTAACCCGCGGGCCAGGATTGCGGCCGAACGAATCATCCGTGCGGCCTATGCACCCTGCAGGGTCGTGTTCTTCCACGCCCCCCGCGTGAAGTCGGGAAACTTGATCGGTGCACTCCCCTTGCGCATCGATTCTTCACTAAGGGGGAATGGCACACTCCACGTCACAGCGTCGTATACGTCAAAGTCAGGCACGAGTCCTTCGCGCAGACACTGCACCAAACGATACGCCATGACGTAGTCCATCCCGCCATGTCCGCCATTCTTGCGCGCTAACTCGCCAACGGCCGTCCACAGTGGGTGCTCGTACTGCTTGTTCAAGTCATCAAGCGAGGTCCACTTCTCACCGCCTTTCGCGCCATCGATGTATACGCGCGGAGGATAGTCGTTGAAGATTGCTTTCGACCCCTGCAAGTTGTTCAATCGCGAATACGGTCGCGGGCTCACCACGTCGTGCTGCAACAGAATCGTGCGACCTTTCGCCGTTTTTATGAGAGACGAATTCATGTCGCCCGCGACGTACGTCTCGTTCCACTTTGCATTGCCCTTTTCGATCTTCTGCGCGCGATACTCGCTCAGTCCCGCTTCGCCCGACGCCATCGACACCATGTATTCAAAGCGATCGCCGCGATGAATGCCCATGTACTGCGCAACAGGTCCTAAGCCGTGCGTCGGATAAAAATTCGCGTTGCGTTTGGTGTGCGGAATGCGACGCCAGAGTCCTTCGTCGCGATCTTCAAAAAGTATTTCGCGCAAGTCGTGCAAATACGCGGCTTCTCCGTGCAAGAGGGTGCCGAATACTCCCTCGCGCACCATGCGCAACACCGTGAGCTCGCTGTTGCCGTAGCAGCAGTTCTCCATCATCAAGCAATGACGTCGCGTTTTTTCCGACGTCTCAACCAACTCCCAACAGTCTTCGACGCTGCTCGCGATCGGCACTTCGCTGGCGGCATGCTTTCCCGCGCGCATCGCCGCGAGGGCAACAGGCGTGTGAAACGGCCACGGCGTCGCGGTATACACGAAGTCGATGTCGTTGCGCTGCACCAACTTTTCATAGGCGCGCGGTCCGTCAAAAAACAGCGCGGGCTCTGGTTGCCCCTTTTTCGTCACCATCGCCGCGGCGCGCCGCACCTTGTCTTCAACCACATCGCACAACGCCGTGATTTGCACGCCGTCAATCGCGAGCAGTTCACCAAGCACAGAGCGTCCACGCAGTCCCGTGCCCACAATGGCAATGCGCACGGTGGCGTGCTTTTCGAATGGCACGCCCAACATGAGATCACCCGCCGCGCGCGCCGGATGCGCGAGATCAACGCGCCAATCGTCGGTCGCAGCAAGTAACCGCGTTGGTACGCCGCCCAATGCACTCGCCGCAAGAGCAGCGGCTGCTCCCGACAGTACGTCGCGGCGAGAAATTTTATCGGTCATCCGAGTCACCCTCCCGAGGTTGAGCGCACTTCGGAGTGATCCCCAGCATTCACCCGGCCGTGCACACCGTGTACAACCACGTTATCACCCAAAAAGCTGTCGTGAATGTGTGAGTGTTCGATGGATGCGTGCGTACCGATCACCGCATCGCGAACGATCGAATGACGCACGACACTTCCCGCGCCCAACGACACGTTGGGTCCAACGGTCGCATGCTCAATCGTGACGCCGTCTTCGATGTACACCGGTTCAACAATGTTTGCCCCGTCACCCAGCGACGCGGGACGTCGTGCGCGCCCTTTCTCCAGCATCACGCGATTGGTGTCGAGTAGTGTTTCAAGTTGGCCCGCATCGTACCACCCAGCCACGTCCACGACCTTAATGCGCGCACCGTGATCGATCATGTACTGGAACGCGTCGGTCAAATACCACTCACCCTTATTTGCCGGCTGCGTGAGTACGTAGTCGATGCCTTCAAACAACAACTTCCAGTTTTTGATGTAGTACAAACCAATATTTGCGCGCTTGGAAATCGGCGTCTTGGGTTTTTCGACAATTTTGGTCATGAAGCCATCCGCATCGGTCACGACGACACCAAATCGCTGATAGTCTTCGACCTCCTTCGTCCAGATCACGCCATCGCCGTCGAGATCTTTCACGACGCTTAAATCGGCATCGAAAATGGTATCGACAAAAATGATGAGCACGGGTTGATCGACGTGCGACTTGGTCAGCGCGATCGCACCGGCGGTACCGTCTTGCACTTTTTGTTCGATAAACACGCTGGGAATTTTGTACGCGCCGCGCGTGTACGCCTCAACCTTCTCCTTCAGATGACCGGTGATATACACCACCTCTTCGACGTTACCCAACTTGAGCACATCGTCCATCACGTAACTCATCACTGGCCGGCCCGCGACCTTGAGCATCGGTTTCGGCACCACGTGCGTGTGAGGCCGCAGCCGAGTGCCTTTGCCGGCGAGTGGAATCAGTACCTTCATAGGGAGGGAGGAGAGGAAGGAGAATTGTACGCGTCCATCACTCGCCCAAAATGCAGAACGGCAGCCGCCGAGGGGAGGGGCGACTGCCGTGTTACTTGCTACTCATTGCGCCACGCACGAGCTACGGCGCGCTGGTGCCTTCGCGTCCGTATCGATCGTTGAGTCGCACCACATCGTCGAGCTCCGGCGTACTCGCCTCAAGCACATCGATGTCCGTGACCGCTTCGATCGCGTGAATCGTGTTGGGCGTGATGCGAAATGACTCACCAGCCACCAATCGCTGATCGCGCATTTCCGTGTCGCCCGGTAGCTGTACCCAATACTTCATCTCACCGCGAAGCAAATAGACCGTCTCGTCTTTCTTCACGTGATACTGCACGGAGAGCTTTTCACCGGCTTTCACGTGCAAGATTTTCCCGACGTATCGATCGGTGTGCGCCCAAATGGTTTCGTGACCCCACGGTTTGGGCACGTGGCGCACGTCAACGCGACCGCTCATTTGAAAACTCCGATGTGATGTCTGTCGAGAGGGCAAAGTGCCCACCTCTCAGACGATCCATACCCGGCTCCCGTCATAGGGAGCCGCGAAACGGTCAGACGCGCGAAGCCATCTTGCGGCGGAGCACGGCCAGCTTTCGACGCACTGAGCCGTCCATCACCGTGTCACCAACGCGCACAACGACACCGCCCAGAATGCTCGGATCGATGGACAGGTGCGGTACGACGGTCTTGCCAATCGCCTTGGACAAGCGCTGCGCGATCGCTTCGCGCTCCTCGTCCGACGTCTCACGGGCCACCGTGACCCGCGCGTGCACGACACCCAGCGACGAGTCAAGCAACGTCTCGTACTCAGCGGCAATATCGGCGATGAGCATCTGACGACGATTATGCACGAGCGTGTGCAAGAACTTCAGGAACAGGCGCGGACTGCGGTCGCTCAGCGCACGCGTCAGCATCTCAGACTTGTGCTCGGCAGGAATGCGCGGCGACTCAAGAAACTGCTGGAGTGTGACGTCGCCCGAGATCGCGTCGGCGATGTGGCGCAGCATCGTGCCCCAACCGCTTGCATCATCGGCCTTTCGTGCCAGCGCGAGCAATGTTTCGGCGTAGTTACGCGCGACGGTTGCTCCAGCAAGTCCCTTTTGCATCAGCGCACGCCTTTAGCGCCGTCCAGCGACGACAAAAAGCTCTCAACGATCTGACGATTGCCTGTCGAATCGAGATTTTTTTCGATCACGCGCGATGCCCCCGCGATAGCGAGATCAATCGCTTCACGACGCAGTATGGCGATCGCAGAAACCTTTTCGCTCTCGATCGCACGACGCGCCTGTTCGATCATCTCTTCTTGTTGCGCCTTGGTTTGCGCGAGTAGATCACTGCGCATTTTTTCAGACGTGGCACGCGAGCCAGAAATGATGCTCTGCGCTTCGGCACGCGCCGATTCGAGTTGCGCGAGCTGCTGCGCAAGCAACTTGGCCGCCTCGTCACGATCGCGTGCTGCATTCGCGATCGCTTCTTCGAGCGCTTTTTCGCGCGCCTCGACGGCAGCGAATAGCGGCTTGAACGCGTACGCGCGCAGTACGAAATACAGGATCGCAAACGTCACCAACGT
Source organism: Gemmatimonadaceae bacterium (assembly GCA_025356185.1). Taxonomy (GTDB): domain Bacteria; phylum Gemmatimonadota; class Gemmatimonadetes; order Gemmatimonadales; family Gemmatimonadaceae; genus Gemmatimonas. Next base: position 5,426 of record JANXUN010000515.1, on the reverse strand, counting down.
CCAAACCATGAGCCCAGGGTTTGGCGCGAGCAAGTTGACCGGGCCGCCTTCTGGCTCGAGGGCGAACGCGCGAGACGCCGTCACCGAAAGCGATGCGACGGCGACGGCCGCGTGAGCAAACACGGAGGACACGCGAGCTGATAAATGGATCATGACACAGTCAGTGGGAGAGATTTCATCGCGGAGCGTCCAGCCGGACGCCCCGCGCTTGAAATCTGTTAGAACAGGATCTTACCCTGAATCTGAAATCCGATAACGACGCCGAACAACGCGGCGCCCTCGACGAGCGCGGCAAAGATGAGTGCGGCCGTCTGAATCTTGCCTGCGGCTTCTGGCTGACGCGCCATGCCTTCAACTGCGGATCCGCCAATGCCACCGATGCCAATGCCGGCACCGATCACAGAACCGCCCGCTGCGATGCCCGCGCCGATCATCGCCAAACCTTTGTCTGAACTGGCTGCAGCCGCACCGGCCTGCAGAAGCGCCATCACTTCGATCATGGAAAACTCCGCACGTAAACGTTATGAACTTCGTACGTCGCGTTGCCTGTGAAAGCATCGCCGTCCGTCACCGAGTCGAAACTCAACGGACATCACCGGTCGCTCGACCGGTTACTCCCTTCTCCCTTCTCCCGTCTCCCGTCTCCCGTCTCCCTAGTGGTGCCCCTCGCGGATCTGCCCGATGAAGACGCACGCCAACATCGTGAAAATGAACGCCTGCAAAAACGAAACGAACAGTTCGAGCACGCTGAGCGCCACAGCCATCAGCACCGGCAGACCGGTGATATACCAGTTTTGGAAACTGAAGATGAGGCCGAGGACTGCAAGTAACACGATGTGTCCCGCCGTCATGTTCGCGAATAAACGAATCATCAGCGCGAATGGCTTGGAAATCTTACCCACCATTTCGACCGGCGACATCACGAAAAACATCACCACGCGCAGCACGATCGGCAGGTCTTTGTTCCAGTAAAAGAGCGTACTCAGATAGCCAATGCCGTTCGCTCGAATACCGGTGATTTCAACAACGATCCCTGTGAGAATCGCCAACGTCGCGGTCACAGAAATGTTGCCCGTGGCAGTAGAGCCGTACGGAAATAATCCCAGCAGATTGCAGCACAGAATGAAGAAGAACAGTGTGAGTGCAAACGGCACGAATGCTTCGCCGTGCGGCCCGACGTTTGGCAGCACCAACTCATTGCGCAAGTTGAGCGCCATCGCTTCGATGCCACCAGCGAAACCACGCGAGTGTCCACCCTCGGCATGATGCCGACGACTCGCGGTCGCCGCGCCGATGAGCATCACGCAGGCAAGCGTCGCGCCGAGCAGCAAGAATACGACGTGCTTCGTGGGTGAGAGATCGATTGCAACGCTGCCGATTTGTACCGGCGCGAATCGCGGCAGTTCAATTTCTTTCACCAGCTCAGCGTTCGGCCACGGAATCTCAAGATGGTGGCTGTCGGTGATGTGCGGCGTAATGAAATCGACGCTGGCTGCAGACTTATGCTCCACCTGCGCAGGCGCATCGAACGGCTTCGCGATCGGCGTCGCCACAACCGTCGCGGACTCGACGGGCGCCGTTGTCGTTTGCGCATGCGCCGCGCCAACGGTCAGCGCAAACAGCGACGCACTGACCATGACAACCACGGAAGTTTTTTGGTGCAACAAACGGATCATCCTGCGCATCCGGATCAGACGTTCAAGAAAAGCGGCTCGATGAGTGTCGAGACGAAGAAAAACGTGACGAGCGAAAGCAACGCGGGTCCGTCGGAGAGTCCAAGCGACTTGATGCCGAGGAACGCCCAAAACGCTACGATCGCGAAGCGTAGTACAACACCTAACCCCCACCCTGCCATCACCTGCGACCGCGCGACTAAGCGCGCGATTGCGAAGGTGATACACTGCACCGACACCGCTAACAGCGCACTCGCACGAATCGCCCGGGCCGCCGCCGCGTCGGTCCACACGAACTGCGATAACCCATACGCCACCAGCGCAATGATGACCGCTTGCACCACCGTAAACAGCACGATGGATCGCAGCACACCAACACGCGCGCGAGGCGGTGATCCGTTGCTGGATTCTGCGTTCGTTGACGCGTTACTCACGACAGTTGCTCATCGCGCGCGCGTTTCGCTGCCTGCTCTGCTGCTTCGATGCGCCGCATGAGTCGTCGATAGTTGAGAAAAAACGTGCCGCCACCACCAACAAAGACGCCGAGCAGTAGCGCGATCGGTGCAGATCCAAGCCGTGCGTCGATCCAGTTGCCTGCATACGCGAAGAACAGGAGCGCGGCCACGAACTGAATACCCATGCCGGCCAAGGCAGCGGGTGACTGCGCCCGGTCGGTCGCAGATACGTGGTCAGCCTTGTTCGTCTGGTCACCCATTCGGCCCAAAAATTAGGCGCTTGTGAAATTTTTCGCAAGCTTCGGAGATTGGACTTACCGTACATAAACCGAAGCGGTTTCGCGAGCTGGAACTAACGCCGCCACTGTCACTTAGGACGTCAATCCACGCTTGACAGACTTCAGCGCCGTTGACAACATTACCGGGTATCGAAATGTGACCGATGATCGTCCAAGTCTTTACCAGATCGGCTTGTGCGGATTCCACATCGCCTCACCTTCACCTGCTACCCGCCCTGATGCTTCCACGCATCATCGTTCCACTGCTGGCTGCTGCCGCACTCATCTTTGCGTGCAGTCCTCGTACGCCAAACAGCGTCGCCACCGCGCGACCGCGCTCAGCAGTAGAACAGGGTGTCACATCGCACGTCATGGTCGACACCACCCGCGGCGAAGTGCGATTTGCGATCGAAGTCGCCAACGATTCCCGAAAACTCGTTGAGCTCGATTTCCCCGACGGACGCACGCATGATTTCATCGTGCTTGACGATTCTGGCCGTGAAGTGTGGCGCTGGAGTGCGGGCCGCATGTTTACGCAAGGCATGCAGAATCGCTTGCTCGATGCACACGATGCCGTCGTGTATTCGGAAAAGTGGCATCCGCCAACCAAAGGCCACTACACGCTTGTCGCGCAACTGCGCAGCAACAACTATCCGGTTCGCCAGCGCGTGGAGTTTGCACTCCAGTAGGGACCAATATCCCACACCAGCGTGGGGTGCGCTTTCGCGCACGACCGCGCATGTTTCTACCGCACCACGCGCGACAACGGACGTCCTCGGACGTCCGTAACTATTTGTACGATTGACGCGCTGTGTGCTCGTCGCTCGCATGTTGCACCCTGCATGTTACACCCTGCATGCTGCACCCCGCATGTTGCATTCCGCATGTTGCGACGTGCTTCACGAATGTACGTCGTGCGTCTCCACTCTCCCGCCCGTGGCTCTTGTGAACGCTCCGTCGGACTCGAACGACCTCGCGCTGTTAGAACGTCTTTCGCACGCACGCAAAGCCATTGCAGCGCAGATCGCGAATCGCATTGTCGGTCAATCGCTCATCGTCGATGATCTTGTGGCCGCGCTGCTCTCCGGTGGTCACGTCGTGCTGATCGGCGTTCCCGGTCTTGCAAAAACGTTGCTGGTACAAACGGTTGCGCGTGCGCTCGATCTCACCTATTCCCGTGTGCAGTTTACTCCCGACTTGATGCCCAGCGACATTACGGGCACCGAGTTGATGGAAGAGGAGACCGGTACGGGCAAGCGCGCGTTTCGTTTTGCGCCGGGACCAATCTTCGGCAACATCGTGCTTGCAGACGAAATCAATCGAGCCCCACCGAAGACGCAGGCTGCGCTGTTGCAAGCGATGCAAGAAAAAACAGTAACGGTGGCTGGCCGTACATACGATTTGCCAAATCCGTTTTTCGTGCTCGCCACGCAAAATCCGATTGAGCAAGAAGGCACGTACTCACTCCCTGAAGCGCAGCTTGATCGTTTCATGTTTGAACTCAACCTCGGCTATCCATCGCGCGAGGAAGAAGAGTTGATCGTGTCGACGACAACTGGCGACAAGGAGAAGGATGTGAAGCCGGTGCTTGGCGGCGAGGAGCTGTTATCGATGCAGCGCTTAGTGCGTCGACTCCCGGCACCTCCCAGTTTGATCCAGTATGCGGTGCGATTGGCGCGCAGCACGCGTCCAGATAATCCCGAAGCGACGGCGATGGTGAAGAAGTACGTGAGTTGGGGCGCGGGGCCGCGTGCATCGCAGTATTTGGTGTTAGGCGCGAAAGCGCGTGCAGCGATGGACGGTCGTTCGATGCCCGACCTGGACGACGTGCGCTCGGTGGCGCATGCGGTGTTGCGGCACCGGTTGGTCGTCAACTTTCAGGCCGAAGCCGATGGCATCTCGCGCGATCAGCTGATCGAGTTGCAGAAGTAGGCTGGCGCGTTTCGCGCGATAGTTCGGTAGTCGCCGCGTTTTGCGGCGCGAAGATGGGACGATTCTGATGACGCCACGACGGTTTCAGGGAGGTGATCTCCCGCCCGTTCGTGGCGTTAGTCGTTGCAGCGATTGGCTTTCCGGGATTTTTGCGCTACGATTGAAATGAAATGACACTTTGCTGACGCGAAAACTCACCTTGTCGATCCCTCACTCGATCCAAGGGATCCTATGACACGCGCACGCACGATGATTCAGCCAACCATTCCGCCACTCTCGGGCGGGCTGCTGCTCCCGACACACGACAGTTCGGGTCGTCCATTGGTGCGTTTGCAGACGCTCGGCGCCACGACGCTGCTTGTCGGTGACGCGCGGATCTCGAGCTCTGCGGGAACGTTGTTTGCGTTGTTGCTGCGGCTCGCGGGCACGCCTGGGATGCAACTGCGTCGAGACGCGTTGCTGCTGTCGTTGTGGCCCGACCTGAGTGATGTGCGGCAGCGTGCCAACCTGCGTCAGGCGTCGTACAAGTTGCGCCGCACGTACGGGGTGCGCGTGTCGTTGCACGGCGACGTCGTGCATCTGGACAGCGAACAAATCGTGCGCACGTTCTCGGTGGAACGCTCGCCCGAGCTATTTGAACGCGATGTCGTGCATGGCAACGAGCCGTTCGGCGTGTATTTGCCTGGCGTCGTCGTGCCGTGGCCGGAGATGCAAGAATGGATTGATGAACAGCGCGAAACGGTGCACGCGGATGTGCGCCGCGTGTTGAGCGAGCAACTCCGTGCGCGTCGCGATCGCGCAGACTGGAGTGGTGCAAACTCGTTCGCGCGTTGGCTGCGCCAGTTTGATCCGCTCAACGAAGAAGCGACGTTGACGATCGCCGAGTGTACTGCGTTGTCGGGATCGAAGCAGGACGCGCTAGCGATATTGGATCGGTACCTCTCGGAGTTGGGTCCGCACGCGGGCGACATTCGTTTGCAAGCAACGATGCTGCGCCGCCGCATCGCGGAGCCGAGCAACCGCGGTCGCATTTCGTTTGCGCCAACGGAGCGCCACTTCGTCGGTCGTGAGGAAGACCTCGCCGCGTT
>JANXUN010000513.1 GCA_025356185.1 Gemmatimonadaceae bacterium | reverse complement strand
AGTCGCGCAACTGCGGCGTCGGCGAACACGAGACGTTTCACGGTGCCATCGGGTGATCGCAGCGCGTAGCCACTCTGCTTCGTGCGTTTGCCGTGCATCGAGAGGTACATCGGCTTGGACAGGGTGGTCGCGCGCTCTTGTGGCGTCGCGCCAAACCCGGCCATCGACACGATTCGGTACTCAACGCCATCGGCCACACCCATGGTCAGACGTGCCGCCTCGCGACCGGCAACCGCGATCGACCAGATGTCGTACCCAGCGTAGGCAAACAAGAGCTTGCCATCGCTGCTCCACGTCGGAGTACTAATGAACGGCGAGACGTCAGTGGGATGGTCGTCGTCACGATCCACAAAATCCACCTGGGGCGAGCGCGTGAGGGACACCGTCATGTTGGTGCGTGCGCCACTTGCGATGTCGATCGACCAGAAATCCTTCCCATCAAACCACGCGACGTGCTGACCTGTCGGATCCGCACCAACGAGATGTCGGACCTTCGTTAGCAGTTTCTTCCGCTCACCCGTCGCTAGGTTGATCGACCATACGTCAAAATCGCGTCGGCCAAACTTTTGCCCAAACGGATACGGCTTGCGATCAATCTCCGTCGCGAATTTGTCGCCGTCTAAGATCTGCGTAGTTTCGGCGGCATCCGAGGCAATGGTCATCAACTTCGCGTCACCAATGTGCCACGACGCCAGCAGCGTCGCGCGTGCGTCGCGTTGTTCGCTGCTGCGCTGCTCGGGGATCACATGCACATCATCGGGATGCCAAATCTCCACGTCAGAGACTTTGTCGTCACTCTTTTTGGGCTGATCCGCCATCGGTTCGCGTTTGCGCAGGCCGAGGTACAGCACCGATCCATCTTTCGACCACGACGGACGGCGATAGTCGGCGATGCACAGTCCGGCGGGGGCGTTGGTTGCATCGAATAAGCGCGCCGTCGCTGTTGCGGTATTCGCGTTGCTCCATGCAAGCACCGAATGTGTTGTGTCGACAAAATCTTTATCGGCGCGCGAGCGCAGCACGGCCAAGTCCATCGACTGCGTGCGCCACGACAGCGCGCGATACACCGACGGCGACGCATCAAGCACGCGAACCGCACCACTCGCGCCGTCGTACAGTTGCACGCCGTTACCGGCGCCCCCATCGACCGTGAGCGTGAACGCCAGAAGCGCCAAAGACGGCGACCACGCTTGCTCGCTCACATTGTTGAACACCAACCGCATTCCCGTTGCCAGCGTTTGCACCAACACGTCGTTGGTTTTCTTGCCTTCGGCGGCGTACTTGCTGAGCGAAACAAACTTTCCATCGGCGCTAAAGGCAAACGTCGCAACGTCGGCCACGTTGAGTGTGTCGCCAGTGACAAGATTACGCGCAGCAAACGACGTGTGCACCGGTTTCTTATCTTTCACCAAGCGATCGCGCTCTTTAGGTGCGACGGTCACCAGATAGCCGATCCATCGGGAGTCCGCCGAGTAGGCGGGTTGTGTGCCGTAGGGCGCGATGATGGTGGTGTCGCGCGCACCGCCACGAATGCGTAGGTCGTTCTCTTCGTTCACACGCGTAATGCCGTAGGCAAGCCAGCTGCCGTTCGGCGAGAAGCGCGCGGCGCCGAGCGTTTCCCACTTACCGTAGTCTTTTGGTGTGAGCAGCGGCTTGGTTTGCGCAGCTATGAGCGACGGTGCGGAGGCAACACACACCGTTGAAAACAGCAGCGCGATTGAACGACGGAGAGTAGGCACGGGTCGGTGAGCAGCGAGTGGGCGAAACACAGCGAAAGTGCGTAGCGCTCAATGGTCGCTCACCGACGCTCGCGGGTCAATCGAATGTCTTCTCCCAGTCCTCGGCGACGAGTTTGGCACCAAAGCTTGCGTGCCTTTTGGACGACACGCGCCGGTAGCCCGCGCGTTCGTAAATGCGGCGTGCCGAACTCAGATTGCTTTGTGTCCACAGGCTGATAGACCGGTATCCTGCGGCGCGCGCGAATCGCTCACATTCAACGACCAGTTGCTCCCCGATGCCCAGTCCGCGTGCGCTCGGCTCGACCAACAGCAGACGCAGCTGCGCGGTGTCGTTGGATTTCTTGACCAGAAACACCGAGCCCACGCGTTCACCGTTGCGTTCCGCGATCCAGCAGTGCTCGCGCGCCGCGTCAAAGCTTTCGAGAAACTCGGCGGCCACCTTGGCGACAAGCGCTTCGAACTCACTGTTAAATCCAAACTCTTGGGCATACAGCGCGCCGTGACGTTCAATCACCCAGCCAATGTCCCCCGCGCGATGTGGGCGCAGCAC
>JANXUN010000467.1 GCA_025356185.1 Gemmatimonadaceae bacterium | reverse complement strand
GGTGGCGCAACCGCAGGAGCCGTGATTGGCAAGAGCGCTGGCGCGGTCGACGTTGGAGCGGACACCGTTGGAGTCGTCGTCGGCAACGTGACCGATGTAGTCGGGGGCACGGACACGGGCGGCACGGCTTGCGCGCGCGCTGATGTCACAGCGGCGGATGCCATGACCATTGCACCAGCGAACACGGCCAAACGGGTCGCCGCACTCAATGCTCCACCCAACATGCGACGAAAATCACGTTCGGTCGCGCTCTGTTCACGCGTCATCGCGTACGGTGCCGGCGCATCGAGTACTGGTGTCGGCGGTGCAGCTGCCTGTCGCGAGTACGCGGCCACTGCACGTGACAAGCTTGATGACGCTTCGGCACTTGAGGTCATCGGCGTCGGGATCTGGCTACTCGCAATAATGCGAAGGCGATCCGCTTCGTCGACTTCAAACAGGGGACGCACGCCACCTTCGCCAACGGATAGTGCCATGACCTTGTCGCCGACACGTACAACGGCGAGTCCCGTCTTGGGTCCCAACGGAATGCGTTGCACCACTTCGACGACAATGCGCGTGCGTGACGAGAGCGACATACGGCCCCAGCGCTTGAGCGCCCAGAGACAGAACGCGCCAAGTCCCAACACAAACGCCAATGCGGCGACGACACCGAGGCCAGCGATGAGCACAAACGTTTACGCGAGCTGTTGATTGGCGGACGATCCGTTGGACACGATGCGCGTGATGCGCACGCCAAAGTGTTCGCCCAACACCACCACTTCGCCTTCCGCAAAGCGACGATCGCCGACGAAAATATCGATTGGCTCGCCTGCTAAGCGATCCAATTGAATCACCGAGCCACGTCCGAGGCGCAACAACTCTTGTACGGTCATCGACGTGCGCCCCAATTCAATAGAAATTGGCAACGATAGATCCAACAGCATGCTGATCGGCACTTCGCTGTTGCTTAACATTGTCTGCTCAAACTCGGTGAATTGCGGCGTGCGAGCGATGTTTGCGTCGCTCGGCTTGTCGCTCGCGAGCGACGACAACGGTTGTCCTGCGGCCTTCGCCGCTTGCGCGCTGGCGACCAGCGCGTCGATCTCTGCGGGATTCATGCAGACGTCCGGGAGTCTGGTGACGGCGACGTGCCTGGCACGGCGTCGAGGATTCGAACAGCGAGATTGCCGGCCACACGACCAGGATGGCCGATAAACCGTTCCTGCACGCCCGCGCGCACAATGACGCGCGCGTCTTTGGGAAGCCCTGTCGGCATCACGCTGCCGACAGCGAGTTGCGCGATCTCGCGCATCGTGAGTTGAAATTCTGGGAGCCGCGCTGTCAACGGCACGCGCGACGCGCGCAGTGCTGCTTCGCTTCGCTGACGGGTGATTTCGCGTTCAGCGTCACTGGTGTTCAACGCTGCTGTGCGTTTCCCACCGTCCGAGCTGAAAAATTTGTCGAGCACCGAGAACGGCAAACAAATCAGTAACAAACTGCTCACGTTGCCGGTGGTGAATTCAACGTTGGCCACCAACACCGGATCTTCCCGATTGACGATCTGCAAGATCTCTGGTGAGGATTCAAAGCCAGTGATGTTGATATCCATGGGGACATGATCCTGCCAAATCTCTTGGAGCAATGCAGCGGCGCGATCGGCGACCGATCGCACGGCCATGCGTTCGATCGGCGTGAGGGTACGAGTCAGTGCACTGCTGTTGCCCTCGCCTCCAAACAAGCGCTCGATGAGATACGTGGAAAATTCTGGGCCGATATCGATGACGCCTTTTTGTCCCGTGCCGACGATATCAAAAATGAACGACGTGCACGGCATGGGCAGCGATAGGGTGAACTCACCAAACGAAAACTGTTCAACGCTTTGTAATCGCACTTCCATTTGTCCGCGCACGCGCGAGACGAGCCATGCTTCGAGTCCTTTGACCAAGCGCTCGTACATCGCTTCGAGTGTGCGCAAGCGATCCTTCGACACGCGATGCGGTCGGCGCCAGTCGTACACCTGGACATCTGAGTTCGCAACGGCATGCGGCGTGAGGCGCGCGCCACCGCCCAACAGTCGATCAATGTCGTTTTGACTAAGCGTTTCAGTCGCCATGTGCGTGCGGTCTCTTGATCGGGTGCGCTATCGCGTTCGCGACTTATTGAACCACAAACTGCGGAAAGAACAAACGCTTCACCGATGTCTTGCCAAATCGGTTACTGATAGCCGCCTGTACTTCTCGCTTGATGGATTCTTTCGCCGTCACATCCGTGAGCTGTTCAACGGACTTCGTGCCCAGTGCTGTGAGGATGACGTCGCGTAGTTCTGCATCGCGCGCTTTCATTTCTGTCGTCGCAGTGGGCGTGCCGGTTTCGATCGCGACCGACAACAACAGGAATCGTTGCCCGTTACTGTTGGCCGGATTCAGCACAAGATTTTCTAGGGTGACGACCGAACTTTCCGATCCGCTCCCGCCCTTCTCACCTTCTTTGCCTGCTCCCTCCTTGGCCGCGCTTTCCTTCCCAGCACCGCCTTTGCCTGCCGCGGAATCAGCGCTGGACTGGGCGTGCGTCGCGGGCGCCTTACCTAACTTCTTGGCGACCATCGGGCCGATGAACGCCGCGCCTGATCCGGCACCAACGGCAAGCCCGACGGCGACCATGGCAATCATTGGGATTTTGGACTTGATCCCATTGGGTGCGACTTCGCCTTCTGACGCTTCGGGTGTCGGTGCTGATTCTGGGGCGGCCATGTCTTCGATCGGGTGAGAGGAGGGCTATGCGTAGGTACTAAGCATGGGCAATGCCAGAGGAGAGCGGCAGACGGAAAACGGTGCAAGTCGCTGTCAAATAGCGATTTACAGAAATCAACGAACGGAAGATCCGATCAATTTTCAGTCGTGAACATCGGCAAAATGCGGCAATCTGCGCCTATACCGGCAACTGTTGCCGACCGCGTACAACGAAGACGGCGGATGGAGCCCAGTGGGCCCCACCCTCCGTCTCCTCCTCGCGGACAGGTCCGCGAGATCGTTTGCCGATGACTACGCGGGCTTTGCGCCCGTCCTATTACCGCTTGATCGTCATCAACTCTTGAAGCATTTCGTCGGAGGTCGACACGACCTTGCCGTTCGCTTGGAATCCTCGTTGCGCCACGATCATGTTGGTGAATTCTTGCGCCAGATCGACGTTGGACATTTCCAACGCCCCGCTGGTGAGCTGCGACTGTGAGCCTTCCAGCGCAAAGCCGAGGACTGCACCGCCCGAGTTAGCCGACTCCTGCATCATGTTGTCGCCGATGCGTTGCAAGCCGCTCGGGTTGTTGAAGTCGGCCAGCACGATGCGCGCCAACGATGACGTCGTGCCGTTCGTGAAGAAACCGGTGATCAAGCCGAAACGATCGATGCTGAAGTTTTGCAGCGTGCCGGCGGTAAAGCCGTTCTGATCGCGCAGTACTGCGGTCGACGATGTCGACGCAAACTGCGTGAGGCCATTCACGCCGCCGTTCAGTTTGAGTTCGATCTGCACCGGGCTCGCACCAGCGACGCCGAAATCGAGCGCCGCGGAAATGTTCGTGTTCATGATGCCGGCTGTGTCGAACGTGAACGTGCCACCATTCGTGCCGGTCGCCGGTGACGTCGGGCTCATGAAGTAGCCGATCTTGATTTCCGAGTTCGACGGCATGCTCGCCGTGAATTGCACTGCGGGTGGTGGCCCAGCGGAAAAGGTGTAGTCCGCAGGCGTTGCGTACGCCGTGCCGGTCGTGCTGGTCACGGTGACATCAGCAGGGAGGATCTGATAGCCAGCCGGCGGCGCCGGCAAGTTGATGTCTGAGGGTGGCGACGTGCCATCCGTTTGAAAATTTTCTACCGTTCCCGACGCGATCGGATCAATACGCCAGTCCCACGTGTTCGGCGCGGTCTTCCACATCTGAATCTTTACATCGTGTTTCGTTCCTTCCGAATCGTACACGGCGATCTGCGACTCTGACCACGAATCTTTATTGATCGGTAGCGCGCGATCTGTCGCGTTGGTAAACGTGCCTTGGAACATTGGCGCGGATGCATTCAAGTTGCCGGCAAGCGTTGCTTGCGTCGTCGGCTTCGCAGACACCTTCTGTCCGAACGGCAACACAATGTCACGCACGCCGTCGAGCTGCTGTCCGTTATCGTACATACGACCCTGCACGATGAAGCCGTTTGCGGGCGACACGAGCTGGCCGAGCGCGTCAACTTGGAAGTTGCCGGCGCGAGTGAAGAAGCTTTGATTACCTTTGCGCACCACGAAGAACGAGTCGCCCTGAATCGCGACGTCGGTGTTCAGTCCTGTGGATTCCAAATTGCCTTGATTGACAATCTGATCGATGGAACCGATCTGCATGCCCAAGCCGATTTGAATCGGATTGATACCACCCTGATCGCCGGGCGGACGGCTCGCGCCCTGCAGCAACTGTGCAAAGCCTTCTTTAAAGGTGACGCGCCCAGCTTTGAATGCCACCGTGTTGACGTTCGCGATATTGTTGCCGATAACGTCCATACGAATCTGGTTGTTGCGCAGACCAGACACGCCGGCGTAGAGAGAACGAAGCATTTCGAGTTGTCCTGGTAGAGGGGTACGTTCAGCCGCGAATTTGCGTCAACTGGGACATCGGTATTTCGAGCGAACCACCGATGATGAGAATGGGATTGCCTTGGTTGTACTTGAGCCCCGTGATGCGACCCGACGAATACGTCTTGACGGCGTTCCACAATGCGCCACCGCCAGCCACCTCAGCCTTGAACGTGTACGCGCCCGCAGCGAGTGGCGGATCGATGTGCAAATCGCGTACGTCGAATGACTGCTGACCAGTCGCCACGTTATCGAGAGCGGCGGTACCAACCACGTTGCCTTTGGTATCGGTGATCGTGACACGACCCGGTCCGTGCATTGTGCCCGCGTCAATCACGATTGATCCGCTGCCATCACGATCCACAAAGAGTGAATTGCCCGTGGTCACGCCGGTCTTGCCGACCGTCGACATCGCCATCTGCCCTTCGATCATCTGCTGCAGCGTGTCCGAGCTTTGCGTCTGTGATGTCGACAACGCCTCGATCGCTTTCGCAATGCCGTCCTGCGTCTTCGCCGCGGCTGTCATCGACGTGTTCAACTCTTGCAGCTGCTCCACCGACGAGAACTGTGCGAGCTGCGCCGCCATATCCTTGCCGTCCATCGGATTGAGCGGATCCTGATTGCGCAGTTGCGCCACGAGCATCTTAAGAAACTCGTCTTTGCCCATACCCGTCGGATTCGTCGGCAACACGCGCGGTGTCGACGGCGTCGCGGTGCCGACTGGTGGATCGGCGGTCGTCGTACCAGCGGTGCCACTCGTACCGGTTGTGTCAAACAGCGGATTACTGCGAATAGCGGTTAGCATCACGCGCTCCCGTTGGACGTACCGCGCTGACCACGTTGGTCGGCGCCCTGTCGTGCATCCCCTTTTGCGTCACGCGGCTGCCGTGACGTTTCGGGTTTCTCCCATTCACGCGCATTCGCAAATCGCTCACGTTGTCCCTGCTGCATTGCACCTTCACCTGTTGACGACTGCTGTGTCGCGTGCATGCGAATCCCGTCGCGTTCGGCGACGACGATGCGTGCGGCATCAAGCGGTTCCACGCGATTGGCTGACGAGATACGCACACTGTCGCTTTCCAATCCGTGGCGACTGAGTGCGTCCTGCAGCTCTGCCGTGCGCACGCGTAGACGATCCGCGCTTGCGGCGTCCGTGGTGATCTGCGTATCAACCGCATTGCCACGCAGGTCGATGGTGATACGATCCTGACCGCCGTCGGCGGCGTCGATATTCAGTGTCATCCGCGATATCGCACCGATGGGCGCATCAGCACGCAACTGTTGGATGTCTGCAACGCGTTCCGCGGCGGCGGCACCGGCCGCTGGTGCCGCGGCATTGCCCGTGCGCGGTGTGGCGTGCGAGTTCGGCATTGACGGTGCGTTCAACGCAGACGACTCAACGGTTCCGTATGCCTCGCGTCGCGAAGCGCCACGCGAACGCGAGTCTGTCGACGCACGTGAATTACCGTCGCGTTCGCCGCGTGCGAATGCGTTGTCGCGAGTCTCGCCGCGCGACGAGCTCGTTGCGTTGCCGCTGATTGCCGCCGCGGTGATCGCCGCCGTCGGCTGATCAACGCGCGAGAAATACCCGCGATCGATGCCGCGTGAGCTACTGGGTTCGGCAACGCGCGCAACACCAGCCACGCCGGCAACGCGCGCGAGGCCGGACTGAGTTGACGCTGATATGAGGGGTGTCACCTGGGGCTTCACGTCCGTCGCAGCGAGTTCGCCGCTGTGTTCGCTGCGCGCCAGTTCCAAATGCCCGGGGTCGCGCACACCCAGTGTGCGCAGGCCTTCTTCTTTCGCGAGGCGTTGCAAGCGCGCAAAACCGGCCGCGTTGTCCCACGCGCCGTCAACTAACACATCCACGGCATCGCCACGCGTGTGCGCGGAGTCGCGCGTCCACGTCACGACCGGTCCCGGACGCGTACGCCCTTGTTCGAATAGGAGATCTTGACGCTCTTGCGAACGCGCCGTCTCCACGACCGTCACGTCGTTTCCGTACTCATTCTTCATCCGCGAAATGACGCGCTCCAATCGTGCACGAAGCTCGGGCGCAAGCGCGTCCGTCGTCCTAATCGGCGTCGTTACATCGGCGGCTGACGCGGCGTTTGCGGTGGCGAGCGCAGCTGCGGCTGCAGAGACGGCGGCAGCATTCGCCGCGACAGTTGACGCGGTCGAGAGTTCGAGCCCCGATGGTGTTCCGGCCCGCGTGAGCAGCATGTCGAGCGCGGCGCGCACATCGGCGGCTTCCTCGTCGCCGAGCGCTTTCAGTTGGTCGACCGTGGCGCCCCGGCGAGACACGATGCGTCCGAGCACTTCATTCATGTGCGCGCGATCGGTTCGCGCTGGGCCGCGAGCGCCGGCCGTTTGATTCGCACTGATCGGCGCACTGATCGGCGCACTGGGCACGAGGGAGCTTTGCAGCGCGTGCAAGGCGCTCGACGGCTGCGCGCGCGTGCCGTTCTGCAAGAGTCCGTAGCGCAGCGTATCGCTGGCGTTCGCTGACAGCGACGTCAAAGACGTGGCTGCGCCAGTGCCGTCCAGCAAATGGCCGTCAAGCACCTGATCGAGAATCGAAACGTTACCACGCGTCGCAGAAGTGTTTGACGCACTGCGTGCCGTGGTGGCAACGCCCGCAAGCAGCGACATCAGCGCGGCAAATTCCGCTCGCGACGTTGGTGTCGTTTCGTGCGTACGTGTGTCATCATCGTCACCATCAGCGGCGTCGACACGCGGCGCGCTATCGACGCGCGAGGTGGCATCCGAACGCGTCGGAGCGGTGAACACTGGTGGGATCATCATGGAGGTGTCGTTCCTTTTGCGGAGCCTTTTGTGAGCGTGGCCGCGCGGTCGCCCTTCAAGAGCGGTAAGATTGCCGCCGCGCTGCGGTCACTCATCAACGCGATGATTGCGCGCACATCAGCGTCCTGCATCTGATCCATCACGCGGGCCGCATCTTTCGCCGCCATCGCCGAAAAAATTTTCGCAAGACGTTCCTCTGTAAACGCCGTATTCTGCGCTGCGTTGCGCGCATCACGCAGCGCGCTCGCAACGATCGCAGTCGCTGGTGCGACTGGTGCCACCTTCGTTGGCGGAGACTTCGCAGACGCACCGTTCGCGATCTGGACTTTCGCAACGGCGCTTTTGGCGGCATCGCTATTTGCGTGCTCGTCAATTTTGGGCACAACAGGTGCCGCCGCTGTTGCGGGTGCGACCTTTCCCGTCGCATGCAGCGCCGCGCGCGAGGCTTCTAGCGCGCGAATGCTATCGGCGGGCGTTGGCGGCAGCGGCTCGGCTTTGGATGCCGAATCTGCCGTCGCCGCGTGCGCGTTCTCTCCACTCGCTTCGTCGCTCGTTGAATCCTTCGGCGCTGTCGGATGAGCCTGCAGACTGTCCGCGCGCGCGATTGAATCGGCGACATACGACTTTGACACGCGCATATACGCGAATCCCGAACCGCCGCCGATGCCGGCGAGTACCGCGATGATGACAGGGAGTAGCAATTTCTTCATGAGGTAGAGCCGTCGTTCGGTGAAGTCGATGTATTGGTGTTGCGCGAGAAACGGCTTAACGCCACCTCATCCATCGCCACACGATCCTTGTTCGCTTCGTCTACGCGCCACTGATCCGTGTGGCGCTCCTTCAGTCGGTCAAGCACGCGACGATCACGTGCAGCCGCTTCTAACAGTTGTTGCGCCGACACGACGACTGCATCGGCGGCATGCACGTTGGCGCCCGCATGATCGAGGCGCTCGTTCAGTGACTCCACCACGAGCCCGAGCTGCCGCAGGTGTCCCACGCGCGGCTCGTCATGATGCGCTGCGGCGACTTCCGCTTTGGACGTTTTGTGTAAATCGGCGAGCGCATCGCGTTCGCGACGCGCGGTCTCAGCGGCATCGCGTGCGTCCACCAGCACGCGCGCCTTCGCCTGTTCGGCCTGTTCGCGAAGCTCCAGGAGACGCTGCAAGCGGAAACGGAACATCAGCGGCGCACCACAGTGGATTCGATCGCCTCAGCGATCCGCAACAGCGCAGTCTGCGTTTCACCATACGCGGTCGTTTCATCGGGACGTTGCTGCAAGAACTGGAGCGCGCGCTCGCGATACTGCAGTGCGGCATCCACGTACGGATCGCTGCCTTTCTGATACGCGCCCACCATGATCAGATCTTCCTTTTCACGGTACGCTGCTTCAAGTCGAAGCAGGGCACTGCCGGCACGACGCTGCGCGTTGTCGATGATATGATCACGCACGCGACTCTTTGACTCGAGTACGTCGATTGCTGGAAAATGATTTTGCGACGCTAACCGACGCGTCAGCACAATGTGTCCGTCGAGAATCGAACGTGCAGCGTCGGCAACGGGCTCGTTAAAGTCGTCGCCATCCACCAGCACGGTGTAAATGCCCGTGATGCCGCCCTTCGCGCTGTTACCTGCGCGCTCGAGCAACCGCGGCAGTGATGCAAACACCGACGGTGGATATCCCTTGGTCGTTGGTGGTTCGCCCGTCGCAAGTCCAATTTCGCGCCATGCCATCGCGACACGTGTGACGGAATCGACCATCAGCATCACGTGCTTGCCCTGATCGCGGAAATATTCTGCGATCGCCGTAGCGACCAGCGCACCACGCGCGCGCACGAGTGCGGCTTGATCGCCCGTCGCCACAATCACGACTGAACGCGCGAGCCCTTCTGCGCCCAATGAGTTCTCGATGAAGTCACGCACTTCGCGACCGCGTTCACCCAACAGCGCAATCACGTTGACGTCAGCCTGCGCGTGGCGCGCGATCATGCCAAGCATCGTGCTCTTGCCGACACCCGAGCCCGAAAAAATTCCAACGCGTTGCCCGCGGCCGACCGTCAGCAGTCCGTCGATGGCGCGCACACCGGTTTCCAACGGGCGATCGATAATTTGCCGTTCAAGAGGATTCGGCGGCTCTGCCGAAAGGGGGACGCGCTCGATGACGTCGACTTTGCCTTTGCCATCAATCGGATGACCTAATCCGTTCAGCACGCGGCCTAACAAACCAGGGCCAACATCGACGCCAAACGTGCGACCCAGCGGTTGAACGGAACTGCCCGGATGCAGTCCGTCCAACTCGCCAAGAGGCATGAGCAACACGCCGCGCTCGTGAAATCCCACGACCTCGGCCAATACGGACCGATCGCGCTGGTGATTGGTGATGCGACATAGCGCGCCCAGGCCTACTTCGAGGCCCGTTGCTTCAAGCACCAATCCCACGACGCGTGTTACACGGCCGTATGACGCGAAGCGGTCAGTCGGATCGAGTCGCTCAAACATCGAGGATACCGTCGACGAAAACGCGCTGCCGAACGCGGGATCGGCGTGCACCGTGAGGCTCATGCTTGCACCTGACCGATCGCGCGATACGCGCGCTCCAGTGACGTGTCAATGCGCCCGTCGATGATCCGCTCGCGTCCTTCCACCAGGCAACCGCCACGCGCAATGTGCGGATCTGCAACGCAGCGCACGTCGGGGATGCGCGTCGTTCCCTCAGAAAGCGCCGCCGCAGTGCAGGTGGCCGCGTCCTCGGGGTGCAAGCGCACCACAATTGATTGATCGATCGGAAACTGTTCGAGCGCACGCTGCACCAGATCGCGCACCAGCGACGCATCGACCGCGACTTCGCGGAGTATGACATGCCGCGCCACCAACACTGCCAAGGCAGCGATATTCTCTTCGGCGTTTGCAGTCCAACGCGCTGCGTGTAACTCCACGGACGCAATCGCCTCATGCAAGGCGCACACGGTCGCTGCCAGCTCGCTATCGCTCGCCACTTGCGCCGCCATCACTGCATCGTGGTAGCCGCGCTGATACGCGTCGGCTTCCAAATGTGTGCGTTCGGCTGCCAGGTGCGCGTGCGTTTCCGCGTCGCCGAACGATTCGGCGCGTCGCACGTACCCGTCCGATGCCGGAAAAATGTCCGGCATCGACAGCTCATCGAGCGCCCATGGTGTCGCGTGCATGAGTTTCTTCGCGCCGTCAGAGGATGACATCGTCGGTGCCGGCACTCAACACGATCTCGCCCGTCTCTTCGAGCGCGCGCACCTTGGAAACAATGTCCGACTGCGCCGCTTCGACATCGCGCATCTTGACCGGCCCCAAGAACTCGATCTCCTCCTTGAGCCCTGCCACCGCGCGCTGAGACATCGTCGCCATGATCTTGGTGCGAAGCTCTGGGCTTGCGGCCTTGAGCGCCAACGCCAGCTGCTTGACGTCGACTTCGCGCAGCAGACGCTGCAGCGACTTGTCGTCGAGCCCTGCCAGATCTTCGAACACGAACATGAGATTCTTGATTTGCTCGCTGAGCTGCGGATCGCGCTCGGCCACCAAATCCAGCACTTCTTTTTCGAGCGACGTGCTCACCAAGTTCAGGATCGCCGCCACGGCCGCTGGTCCGCCCACCGCGCTCATGCTCTGCGCGAAACCCATGTCGGCTTCGGTGCCCATCGTGCGTTCAACCAACGAGATCATATCGGGCGAAACCTTTTCCATGCGCGCGATGCGATACATCACATCTCCACCCAATGCCGGATCGAGTTCGCGAATCACGCCCGCAACGTGTCCGGGGTCGAGATGCGCAAGAATCAATGCGATCGTTTGCGGATGTTCGCCGCGGAGCGTATTGCTCAACTGCTGGGGATCGGCGCGACGAAGACGGCCAAATCGATCGCTGTCGGCCAACTGTCCTTGAATGCGCTTGAGAATCAGCTGCGCTTTTGACTGACCAAAGGCCTGCTCTAACACATCCTTTGCGAACTCGACGCCGCCCGCGCTTACCGAGTCGATGCCCAGCGTCAGCTCAAGCCACTCGTTGAGTACCCAGGAAATGGTCTCTGTTGGAACGCCCGAGAGTAACGAAACTTCAAGCGCAATCTGTTCGGCTTCTTCGGGAAGCAGACTCGCCGTAATCTTCGCAGCGTGTTCGGCGCCGATTGCAGTGCAGACAATAGCCGCCTTTTGCCGTCCGGTCAGACGGTCTGGGGCGTAACGGTCGGCGTTGGAGCGAGCGAGAGCAGTCATCGAGCGTGCGGGATCGTTTAGGAATTGCGTGTGTTAGTTGCGCAGCCAGTTCTGTGTCACGCGACGGGCCGCATCGATGCGTTGATCAACCGTTGCCATCGCTTGTTCGCGCTCTGGCGTTGTGATCATCGGTGGCAGCGCGGTCGAACGTGCTTGTTCCATCTGTTGCTGTTGCTCAAATGCGCTCGCGTGTTGCAGCGTTTGTTGCATTTGCAGCGATGATGGCAACTCGGCGTAGCCGTTTGGCGGCGAAAGCGCTAAGCGTTGTGCCGCCGCGAGCTCCGCCTGCGTTTTCTTGGCCGGCTTGAGGGCACCCATGGCGAGCATCGCGACGATCAACAACACGACGAGTGCAGCGATGGCGACCAGCGGCTTCGGATTCGTTTGCACCCGCGCCATCAGGTCGGGCGTCACCACAGAGTCTTTCTTCATCGCGATCGGCGTCGGAACATCAAACGGCGCACTCACGACGGAGATCATATCGCCCCGTGCAGAGTCGACGCCGAGCGCGTTGCGCACGAGTGTTTCTATGCGCGTGAGTTCGTCAGCCGAGCGCGGCGTTGCCGCTGCAACGACCTTGGCCTTGGGATCGACCGCGGGCACTTTGTCGGCCACCAACACGGCGACTGTGAGTCGCTTGAGATTGCCGATAGCGCCGCTAAACGTTTCGGTGCTGCGTGTGTTTTCGTACGATGTCGCTGTCTGCGTGTAGCCCGCACCTTGCTGCGGCGAGCTGGGCGTGACTTCTGACTTTTGTTCGGTCGCGAGTGCTTGCTTGGCCGGATCAACGCCGTGTGTGGTGCGTTCGACCTTATCAAAGTTGATCGACGCGGCGACTTGCACACGCGCATTGCCACTTCCGACGAGGCTGGCAAGCAGCTTGTCGGCTTTCTGTTCCATATAGTTTTCGACTTCGCGCTGCACCGTCAGCTGTCGGCTCGACAATCCTGCCATCGAGCCGTCATCCTGCTGTGTGAGCGCGAGTCCGCGTGCATCAACAATCGTGACATGCTCGGCGTCTAAGCCGCCAACACTGCCGGACACGACTCGCGCGATGCCCTGTACCATCTCCGCCTTCGGGATTTCTCCACCTGCCATCGTGAGTGTCACCGAGGCTTTGGACGGACGCTCGTTGTCTTTAAAGAGTTTGTCGCTTTCGAGCGCAAGATGAACTTGCACCCCTTCGACACCCTTCAACTTGCCAATCGTGCGCTCAAGTTCGCCTTCAAGCGCACGCCGATAGTTCACTTGCTGCGTGAAGTCGGTCATGCCCCATGTCGGCTTGTCGAACAATTCCAATCCAGGGCGACCGCTGCCGGGCATCGCTTCGGATGCCATGTCGACGCGCGCTTTCACGAGGTCGCTGCTGTTTACCAAAATCGACGTGCCGGTGAGATCGAGCTTGTTTGGCACGTTCAGCTCATTGAGCTTGTCGGTCACTTTCTTGAGCTGATCGACGGGCATGTCGGAGTACAGCGGAACCCAATTGGGTTGCGTGGCCCACGTCGACACACCGTACACACCAGCGGTGACTAACACGCCAACAGCGATGATCGCGACCTGCCGACCACCGCTCATGCGTCCGAAAAGTGACTCTGCAAAGGATGCCATGACTTATAGATCTGGATCAGGACTGCATGGAGATCACGGACCGATAGGCCTCGACGACCTTGTTTCGGACCTCGACAAGCAAGTCGAGTGCGAGACCGGATTCTTCTGTTGCGGCCATCACCTGATGCAGCTCGACGTTCTCGCCCGCCGCAAAGCGCGCCGTGAGATCCGTGGCGTTGTCACGCGCGTCCGAGACTTCATTGAGCGCACGGGTGAGCGTGCTGCCGAATGAATTCGCGCCCTCGGTGATGACGGGAACTTGTTTGGCACCGGTGTCACCGCCGAGTGATGGCAGCGACCGAGTGAGCAGATCAATACGAGCTTGCATTGCGATGGCTCCGAGTATCAGGCGCGAACGTCGAGACGCACGCCGCGCGCTGCGGGTGGCGTTGCACTAGCAGTCGATTTGATGCGACCGTACGTCAGTGGACCAAGCGCCGCCGACTTCGCGAAGAAGTTGCGTTCGTCGGCGGTCAAGACACTCCACAAGGATGGATCCGTGCCCGCAGGCGCTTCAGCTGGTATCGCGTTTTGCGCGGCGTTTTGTCCGGCAATCGGCGTTTGCGGCTTGAGCGATGCACGCGGGTCCGCGACACGCGTCGGTGCAGAGCCCGTGCCGTTCGTGGTGTTCGTGCGATCCGTGGTCGGACGCGTCGTGTCGAGGCGGCCGATGGCACTGAGGTTCGCGAGAAGCGGATTGTTGATGCCGTTGATGCTCATGAGCGGTGCGAAGGAAAAGCGCAGCGGGCCGGGAACCGATATGTCATCGGAGAGGAGGAGGAGGAGGAGAGTTCACACCGGCCCCGGACCCGCAGCGCGTTTATCAGAGAGAGCGAGACACGTGAATGCGCGCGATTAGATGTCGAGTGATGCGCGAAGCATCGATTTCGCGGTTTGAAACACCGAGACGTTGGCTTCATACATGCGCTTCGCATCCATGAGTCGAACGAGTTCTTGGGTCGTATCGATATCGGGATAGCGCACATATCCGCTGGCGTCGGCATCGGGATGACCTGGTTCGTAGACCAAGCGACCTTCACCTTGATCTTCGGCGACTCCACTGACACGGACGCCGTATTCACCACCCATCGGACCGTTGGACGGCAAGGCGTCCGGTGTGCCGTGTGGCAGCACCATGACTTCAATCGCCTTTGCACTATCAGTGCTCATATTCGATTGCACGGACGTCGGGCGCATCGGAGCTGCACTGATGCCACTGCCAACACCATTACTTCCGTACATTGCGTTTGTAGAATTCGCCGCTTCGAGCACAATGTCGCGACGCTTGTACGGCTGATTGTCCGCACCGCGTGTGACGTCGGCGTTCGAAATGTTTTGCGCGATCAAATCCATGCGTTGGCGCTGCGCCGATAAACCGCTGCCGGCGATGCCGAGCGTCTTGAACATCGGGCGTGTCACCGAGCCTTGTGAAGGCAGCGGCAACAGCGACGGTCCACGTAACGGATCAATCGGCATTAAACGGCGCTACCCTTGATCGCGCCGCGCAGGCTCGCGTACGTTTTTTCCAGCAGTCGTGATGTGGCGAGAAAGCGAAGCTGTTCATCCGCGAGCGCGACCATTTCATCTTCGACATTGACAGGGTTGGCGTTCGCCGCCGTCGGTTTGCCATTGGCATCCAACGTGAACCCCGCGCCGTTTTGCACGGACGCTTTTGACACACGGTCAGCAATGCTGCGCGACCGCTCGACGCTTTGGTCGAGCGCCGCTTTGAGCGGCGATGCGGCGGTGACACGATCGATGAATCCGAACAGCATCGGTGGTATCCGGGGTGAGTGGGGCGAACGTTCTCACCACCCTAAAAAGCAATGGACGGGCCACAAAACAGCGCGTCGGTCAATCGCCGTCAGAAAGAGGCGATCAAATAGTCTATAAACCCATACATTGCAACAGTTTACAGCAATACAAACAGGCGCAATCAATGGCCAATTTGAGGTGGTGTAGCCCGACCCAAGGGGCCGCTAGAACATCCCATGGGGAAATATCTGCCGCAACGTCTGCGGCTGGAGTTGCCGCTGACAATTTTTTCAAAAGCGGTCGGATTTGCCGTCTTACGCTGCCGAATCGTCGTCCGCGTCCGTTTCTCGACCCGGCCCGTTGAGTTTGTTTCTCAGCGTTCGGACGCTGATCCCCAACAGGTCTGCCGCCTTGGTCCGGTTATTATCGGCAGCTGCTAACGCATGCTGAATAAGAACCCGTTCGGCGTCCGCGACATTTAAGGAGGCGAGGTTGATCGCGCCCGGACCGGACGGCGAGACTGAGCGAACGGAATGCATGCCGTGCGGAGTGGTGACGGAGCGCGGTCGCATTGACGGGGCGCCCAGCGAATGCGCAAGTCCGAAACGGGTGCCTTCGAGTGAGTGCTGTTGGATCATCGGATCTGGGGTGAGGATCACCGCGCGTTCAATAACATGTTGTAGCTCGCGGATATTTCCTGGCCACGGATACTTTTGCAGCGCCTCAAGTGCGTCAGGAGCGATGCCTTCAATCTTCTTCCCGAGCTCCGCGGCGTTGCGCATGGCGAAGCGCAACGCGAGCACGGGAATATCTTCGCTGCGCTCACGAAGCGGCGGAATCATGATCGGGATCGTCGAAAGCCGATAGTACAAATCTTGGCGAAAAGTGCCCTGGTCGGCTTCAGTCGCGAGATCTCGATTCGTTGTGGCGATAATGCGCACGTCGACCTTGATAGACGACGTACCACCCACGCGCTCGAACTCTTGCTCTTGTAGAACGCGCAGCAGCTTCGCTTGAAGGTCCAGACGCATTTCGGAGATTTCATCGAGGAGCAATGTCCCTCGGTTGGCGCGCTCAAATGCCCCTTCAACGCGCTTGATCGCCCCCGTAAACGCCCCTTTTTCGTGACCGAACAATGCCGACTCGACGAGTCCTTCAGGGAGTGCCGCGCAATTGAGTTTGATAAACGGTCGTTCGCGTCGTTCACTCTGATCATGAATTGCGCGCGCGAACAACTCCTTGCCGGTGCCTGACTCGCCCTGCAGCAACACAGTTGCGCGCGTAGGCGCGGCCATCGACACGGTCTGTAGAATGCGACGAATTGGTGGAGAGTCGCCAATGATCTGCCGTTCATTCCGAAATTGCATGACCTCTTTGCGTAGTGATTCGTTTTCGCGACGTAAGCGTACGAACTCCAGCGCCTGATCGACGGCCAACTCCAGTTGCTGCGGTCGGACGGGCTTCGTGATGTAATCGATCGCGCCAGCTTTAATAGATGCGACCGCGTGCTCGATGCTGGCATAGCCGGTCAGCATGATGAGCGGAACGTCGTAGCCTTCCCGCGTGAGGAGTTGCAGGAACTCGAGTCCCGTCAGCCCCGGCATGCGGTAATCGGAGATGATGAGGTCGACGCCACCCCGTTCGAGCACCTGCAGCGCCTCCGGGACGCTGCGGGCGCCGATGGGCGAATGTCCAGACTGGACGAGCGTGTCCTCAAGAATGAGGCCGACGCTTGGCTCGTCGTCTACATATAGAATGGTGGCCATGAAGCGAATACGTAGGGCGAATGGGGACGACGTGCGGGCCGGTCAGTGACCCTCGTTCCGAGCGAGCGTCCTGAAGTATGGAGGCAAACCTGTCACCCGGCAAATTTC
Organism: Gemmatimonadaceae bacterium; assembly: GCA_025356185.1. Classification (GTDB taxonomy): domain Bacteria; phylum Gemmatimonadota; class Gemmatimonadetes; order Gemmatimonadales; family Gemmatimonadaceae; genus Gemmatimonas. Next base: position 9,248 of record JANXUN010000467.1, on the reverse strand, counting down.
GCCGCCTCTCGAAATGAGGAGTCCGACGCTAAAGGCTGGCGTCGAGCCTCCGATACTCAAGTAGAAGCGTGCCCGGACCGTGTCACTTCCCATCCGGAATGTGACGCACGACGGCCTCTCCCCACACGATGCGCGTTACCAATCAGCTCATCACGCGAAACGCCCAAGCGCGCCTGCAAACTGGAATGCAGGGCATTGATCGGTTACGCGAAGACATTTCGTCAGGCGTGCGCGTGCGCACGATGTCGGACGATCCCGTTGCCGCCGGCGAAGTCGTGCGTGTAGGCAGTTCGATGCGCGCGATTTCGAGCTTTCGTCGCAACATCGACATGGGACTGACGCGCGCGTCGACCGAAGAAACCGTGCTCAATCAACTCACGGATGGCTTGGGACGCGCGCAGGAGTTGGGGATCGCGCAAGCGTCGGGCACCGCGAACGCGCAAACGCGCGGCATTGTGAAATCGGAAGTGGATCAGCTGATCAACTACGCAGTGAATCTCGGCAATACGCGACTGGGTGACGACTACATCTTTGGCGGAACGCGTCAAGGTGAAGCACCCTTGCGCGTGCCGCCAACTGCCGCTGACAGCTTCTCCAATCTTGTCGTCGGTGCATCGTCAGTGAATCCGAGTGGCGCGCCACAGTTAGAAGTGAATGACAACGAGTTTATCGCACCTGTTCACAATGCGACGGACATTTTCCTCTCAACCGACGTGTTAGAGTCGCTTCGTGCGCTCTCTACCGCGTTGGGAAACAATGATGTCGCAGGCATTCAAGCGGCGACCGATCGCGTGAGCGCTGCAAACAATCAAGTGCAAAATGTGTTGGGCGTGCAGGGTGCGCGCATCAACCAAATGGAGAGCGCCAAAGTCAATCTGGATGGATTGGAATTGTCGCTGAAGCAATTCCGCTCCGATCTACGAGACACGGAAGTCGACAAGGCGATGGCGGAGCTTGTTGGCAAGCAAACCCTCTATCAGGCCGCGATGAGTGTCACCTCACGCATACTCGGCTTGAGTCTCGCGAACTACTTGTAACCACGCCATGACCACCGCTGCACTCGACAACACGAACGACCGCGCCCTCGCGACTCGCACGGTCTCCTCGCTGATCCTTGGTGAAATAAACGTCGCCGAAGACATCATCATGCATTTCCCCAACGCGTTGTGGGGCTTTCCCGATCGACACGATTATGCGCTCGTGCCTGGTGCACGCGATGGCATGTGGTGGTTACAGTCGTTGACCGATGAAGGCACCACGTTCGTGCTGGCGGACCCATTCGTGCTCGACGCGGAGTACAGCGTCGATGTCGGTGAAACCGAGGGACAAATGCTCGAGATCGCACACCCAAGCGATGCGTTTGGACTGGTGATGTTGTCGCTACCTGCAACGACATCGGAAGCGATTACGGCAAACTTCCGTGCGCCAATTGTGTTCAATCTTGCGCGTCGTCGTGCGATGCAGGTGGTCAGTCGCGATGACAAGCACGAACTGCGGCGCGTGATTTCCTTGGACGTATTTCCCGCGTTCGAGTACGGAGTGCGGCCGCAGTAGCGGTGGAACAGCGGCCGGCGGAAGGACTTTCCGCCGGCCGGTACCGAATTGCCGAGAGTGTAATGTGGTTGAAGATGAGAAATGGATGTAAAGCGCTGCGTTGTATGATGTTAGGCAGAGCCGCCGTGTGGCACTATTTGTGCACAGAGTGTGAGGATTGAGGTGCGTTTTCGCCTCTCCTTCTTGACGACGAAACCATCACTCGCGACGCATGTGCGGCATCACCGGCATTCTCGATTTTGTTCACGGCGGTCGCGGTGATCTGATCGATCGCTTTACCGACGCGCTCGCGCATCGAGGACCGGACGGTCGCGGCACGTACTGCGACGGTCCGATATCGCTCGGACATCGTCGGCTTGCAATCCTCGATCCATCGGCCGATGGCGCGTGTCCGATGTCGGTGTCGTGTCCAGATGGAGCGACGCTCGTCATCACGTTCAACGGGGAGATTTACAACTTCCTCGAGTTGCGGGCGGAGTTGATCACGTACGGCTATCGGTTTCACACAGAGACCGACACCGAAGTGATCGCGGCCGCGTTCCACAAATGGGGTGCTGATTGTCAGTTGCGATTCAACGGCATGTGGGCGTTTGCGATTTGGAACGCGGCGACGCAAACGTTGTTTCTCTCGCGTGATCGTTTTGGTGTCAAGCCGCTGTACGTCGCCGTGCAGGGCACGCGCGTGTCGTTCGCGTCGGAGATCAAAGCGTTCTTAGCGCTGCCAGACTTTCGCGCGCAGCTCAGTGTTGATTCAGCGTCAGCATTTTTCGCGAACCCTGTTGCGTACGATGGCACGGTGCTGAGTACGGCGCTTGTCGGCGTGCATCGCATGCCACCGGGACACTCACTCACGATCACGTCACAGGGTGCGAGAGGCTTTGAGCGCTGGTGGGAAACGCGCGAGCACCTACCATCAGTGCCCGTACGCTACGCCGATCAAGTCGACGCATTCCGAGAACTCTTCCTCAATGCAGTTCGCGTACGCATGCGCGCCGATGTGCGCATCGGGACGTCACTCAGTGGCGGACTGGATTCGAGCGCCGTGGCGTCGAGCGTTGCGCATCTCGCGCGAGGAGCGCACGGCGATCTCACCCGATGCGCGACGGATTGGCAGCGCACATTTATCGCGACGTTTCCCGGCGATAGCGTCGATGAGCAACCGTACGCCGACGCCGTCGTTGCGCACACAAAAGCGAGACCGACGTACACGGCGTTCGATGCATCGACCGCAATCCACGATATCGCCGACAGCGTATGGGCCCTTGATGACCTGAGTGGCGCGCCCGCTGTTCCGGTGTTCAATAACTACCGCGCGATGCGGACACACGGCGTCGTGGTCACGCTGGACGGCCACGGCGGCGACGAATTACTCGCCGGATACGACTGGTATCGGGATGTGCCTCCCGAGCAGTTGAACGCGGCGCTGTACGCGGATCTGCATCGCACGCATCTGCCTACGATCCTCCGCAACTTTGACGGCTGTTCGATGGCACACGGTGTCGAAGTGCGATCACCATTTCTCGATGTGAACCTGGTTACGTTCGCTTGTGCGTTGCCGAGCGATGCAAAGCTGCACGAGAAGGTGAGTAAACGCATTCTCCGTGACGCAATGCACGGCATCATGCCCGACGTGATTCGTACGCGTACGTCCAAGTTAGGATTTGAGTCACCGCTGGTGGCGTGGGCCAACGAGTCGCTCGGCCCGCTGCTGGTTGCTGCGTCGCGCACTGACGCGTGGCGCGACGCCCCGGCGACAGCGCATGCGGCAACCGTAGCGACCATTGTGCAGGAGCGCACGCTGGCGCGTCGTTGGAGCGCAGATGATCGTGTCGCCCTCTCGCTTGCATGGCGGTTGCTTGCCTACGTCTTGTGGCGTGAACGATTCCTTGACGAAACGCACCTCTCCGTGTCATTGAGTTCGCACGCGATGGCGCGCGCATCGTGAGCACGATGCCCATTGCGAAACCGGTATGCGTTCTTACTGGCGCGACAGGTCTCGTTGGCCGCTACTTGCTCCCACGCCTGTCGGCGACGTATCACGTAGTCGCCATTGTGCGTCGCGCAGATCTCTCGCCGTTGCCGAATGTGACGTATCTGATGGGAGATCTCACGGGTGAAGCTGTGTATGCGCAACTCCCTGCGCGCGCGCAGTCGGTGGTGCATTTGGCGCAGTCGCCGCGCTTTCGCGAATTCCCCGACGGAGTCGCCGATGTGCTTGCCGTGAATGTCGCGTCAACCGAGCGCCTCACGCGCTACGCGCTGCACGCCGGCGCGTCGCACTTTGTCTACGCATCGTCCGGTGGCGTGTATGCATCCAGTCACGCACCGCTGAGTGAAAGCTCGCCACTCGGCGCGCCAGCAAATGCCGGATGGTATCAGTCGTCGAAGGTGGCCGCCGAAGGGCTGGTGCATGCGTATCGCGCGCACTTTGTCTCGGTGGTACTCCGCCCGTTCTTTGTGTATGGCGCCGGACAGCAGCGACATATGCTGCTGCCGCGACTTGCTGACGCCATTCGTGCAGGAATTCCAGTGCAGCTCGCTGGCACCGATGGTATGCGCCTGTCAACAACATATGCCGCAGATGTTTCATGCGCGATCATGGCATCGTTGCAGCTCACGTCGCCACGAACCTTAAATGTGGCGGGTCCGTGTGCACTGAGCGTGCGCGAGATCTGCGTACAGCTAGGCGATCAGATTGGACGTGCACCGAGTTTTGATATTGGTCCAGCCGCCGATGGCAACTTTGTGGCAGATCTTGCGCAAATGACCGCGTTACTTGGTGCGCCCAAGCACGAATTTTCCTCACAAATCTCAACGGTGCTGGCCTCGTGACGCACAGTTCACGCGTGAGTGCACATGTCGCGCGCTTCGCACTTCCGCACGATCGACCACTGCGCATTCTGGTCGGGACGAAAGAAATTGCCGGACAGTTGGCGGACTACGCCGCCGGCTTCCGCGCGCTGGGTCACGCAGTCACCACCGCCGTGTCCGAGCGTCACGCATATTTTGCCGACCTGCAGTACGACGTGGATCTATCGGCGCCCGACGGAGCGAAGCGCATTCCCGAGCTCATGCGATCGCACGACGTTTTTGTATTTCAGTACGGATCATCGCTGTTACCCAATAATTTGGATCTTCCGCTACTGCACCAGGCAGGCAAGGCGATCATCGCCATTTGCAATGGCGACGACGTGCGCCACGCGTCGGCCTATGAACAAGAATTTGGGATCGCCGCGAGCACGCTGGGCGAGACCTATGTGACTGATCCGGTGAGCCGACCGGCACAAACCTTGCGGGTGTTCGAGCGCTACGCGTCGCTGATGGTGTCTGTTCCCAATCAAGCGGGACTCGCACTGCGTCCGTACATGCACTTTGCGTATCCAATGGATATGTCGTTGTATTCGACGCAGGCGGCCGAGCGCGACATTCCAGTGATTGTGCATGCACCATCGGATCGCGCGGTGAAAGGCACCGCGCCAATTCTCGCCGCGCTCGAGCGCCTTGCCCTTCGTGGCGTACCGTTCGATTTGCGCCTGATCGAGAACGCCGCCAATGCGACCGTGCGCGATGCACTGCGCAACTCCGACATCGCTATCGACCAACTGTACATTGGTTATGGCAAATTTGCTGCGGAGGCGATGGCGTCTGGCTGTGTTGCCGCGACCGCTGCGTTTCCGAACATGGAGCCCTTGGCACGCGTGCGTCCCACGTGGCGCATTGCTCCTGACACGATTGATGCGGACCTCGAACGCCTCGTGCTCGATCGCGATGCGCGCCGTGCACTCGCGCACGCCGGTCGCGCGCACGTGCAGCATTTTCATGCGCGCGAGGCAGTGTGCGCGCGGTTGCTCAACGCGCTGCGTGCCGAACAGCAGGGCAAATTGCGGTACGACTACTATCCGGACTTTGCGACGACGTGCTATACGCTGCCCCCTCGCGCGGAGTTTACGCGGGCACAGCGAGTGCTGGCATCGGAGATTGTCGCAGAGCACGGTGCGAGTGTCGGTGCCGATCTTACCGTGCTTGCCCGAAAGGGACTGCTCGATGTCGTGCCAGCAATCGTGCCAGCAATCGTGCCCGCAATCGGCGGAGTAACTACCCGATGGAGCGCATCGGCCGGGCTGCTCTCGAGCGGCGAATCCGTCGAGGCGATTTCGGCGCGATGGGATGCAATTGCGCACACAGTCGATGGCGACCGGATTCATACCGCTGGGCATGTCGATAGCGTGAACACGGAAAACGATCCGTCGCTGCTACAGCAGTTTTTCGCGCGTACGCAGCCTGCCGGAGCCGAACCATCGGCCGCTGCGACGAACGATAAGGTTCGCGTATACATGCATCTTGGCGCGCCGCAACTCGCGCTACGCGAAGTATTGTCCGACGCTGCTCACGATGCGAACGCTCGCCGCGCAAGCGGATTGTTGCTGTTGGGTGCCGGACAGTGGGCCGACGCGCGCGATATGCTTGCCGCGGCACTCGATACGGATACGGACGGCGTCACGACGTTCTACTGCGGCGTCGCGCAGTCGCTTGCCGGCGATAGTGTCGGTGGGAGCGACACTATTCGCGCCGCGATCGACAAACTTCCGCGTCAAGCCGCGATCGAGTTTTTCGGCAGCACGCCAATTCTGACCAATAAATACTGGGCCATGGCGTTGTGCGAGGGCGGTCACAACGCGCAGACCCTGATGGGAGAGTACTACGGTAGCATCAATTCGCGGCAGGACTACGATCACTATTTTGCGGACTTCATACCGCTCTGGTGCGCACCAGCCCTTCGTGACGTGTTGGCGCCATTTCATGCGTTCCTGTACGTATTGCTCACGGCGCGCACGCTCCACACGTCGTTTGAAGGGGGACCGTTGGGGTGGACGCCGCTGGCGGAGTATGAACCCGCGCTCCTGAAACACGCTGGTATTCGCACTGTCGTTGTTGGTTACGGAGCCGATTGCACCGTGTACTCAAACGTTCGCGACCTTTCGCACCGTCACGCGTTTCTGTCGTCGTATCCAGGTGCAGCGCGCAATGAAGCGAAGATTCGCGAGCGTCTCGATGTGTGGAACGCGCACGCGGATTGCATTGTCACCACAGTGCACTCACTCGACGGACACGGTCGCTGGGACGTGTTGACGCCAAGTCCGTTTCACATCGATACGCAGCAGTGGTCGCAAGTTGAACACTACAACGAACACGATGGTCGTACGGGCGCTGTCCGTGTGATTCACACTCCGAATCATCGTGGTTACAAAGGATCGGAGTTTTTGGTCGAGGCCGTGCGCGTGCTTCAGGCTGAAGGGCTCAACATCGAACTGGATCTGATCGAACGTACACCAAACCGCGAAGTCCGCGCGCGCATGCAGCGCGCGGACATTCTCGCGGAACAGTTTATTGCTCCCATGTACGCGTTGAGCGGCATTGAAGGGATGGCGACGGGCCTTCCCGTCATGGCGAACACGGGAGATCCGGGAAACGCGGTGTTTCGGCGATTCAGCTTTCTCGATGAGTGCCCCGTGATGGCCACAACGATTGAGCAACTCGTACCACATCTGCGGCGGCTCGTGACAGAGCCGGCGCTACGTCGTGCGCTGGGACACGCGGGGCGCGCATACGTCGAGAAGTATCACTCGTTCGCCGAGGGGCGTCGCATGTTCGCCGCGATTCACTCGGCGATTTCGCTCGACACCCACGCGCCGCGATTGTCCCAGCTCTATCACCCGTTGCTTGGATCGACCGCGCACTTACCGCGGATTGAACACCCGCTGCGCGCCGCTTAAACGGCTGGCGCGTCCGCGTCGGTGATGTCAGCCGACCAGATCGTTACGCGCTTGCCATGAAGTATGGTAAACGCGCCGGGATACGGTTTGGTTTGTGCGCGAATGAATCGATCGATTGCGGCATTGTCCCACGACCAATCAATTTCACCATCAGCGGGGCTGCGCTGCGGCACGGTGGTTGCCTGTGAATGATCTTGCGGTATGCGTGGCGCGGTGCCGTTGGCGAGTTGCGGAACGCACTCGGTCACCAACGCTAGTGCAGCGGTTTCGGACTTCACTAAGAGGTCAGCGATTGTGTCGGTTGGATCAATATCGAACGCAGTCTGCCCAACGATATCGCCGTCGTCAACGCCGTTGGTGAAATGAAAGAGCGTGACTCCGGTCTTCGACTCGCCATTAATCATCGCCCACACCAGTGGGGCTCCACCGCGGTATCGCGGGAGCAGAGACGCGTGCACGCCGACACATCCGTGGGCAGCGAGTGCACGCAGCGATGACGGAATCATGTAGTACCAACCAATTACCACCAACAAATCAGGCTTGAGTTCAGCGAGTTGCGACTCAAAGGCAGCCATTTGCCCCGTCACAGAAATGACCGGGATGTTGTGCGCGACGCCGATGGTGTGAAAGTCACGGTGCAACACATTGCGCACGGGCGCATTGGGCGAGTACGAGATGCGAAAGTCTTGCGGAATCGTGAAGATGCCGACGACGTCCTGTCGCATATCGAGTATCTGCTCCAAGCAACGATATCCGAGCGCCGTGGCGCCAAAGAACACAATGCGCATGAGACGTGCTATCCGCGCGCGGTTTCGTGAAACTGATGCTGTAAACTGCTCACTACGCGCGCGCACTCATCGTGCGTCATTCCGGCATACATCGGCAACGTGATCGATGCGTGTTCGGCGATAAATGCGAGTGGATAGTCTTCACGCCGATAGCCGTACTTCTCGCGATAAAAGTGCAGGTGCGGAGGCGCATGTGTGCCCTGACGCGTCACGATTCCTTCTTGTTCCAGCGCATGCATGATGCGATTGCGGTGCGCGAACAGTTTATCGACGTTGTCGAGCGATGGCGTTTCGGGCGAAAACAAGCACACGTACGATTGTTGGCCGTGCCCGTATGCCTCATCGCGATAGGGGCGCCGTAGCCATGGAACGTCGGCGAGAAGTGCGTCGTACCCCGCGGCAGCCGCCTTTCGTCCGTCTTGAATGCGGGTCGCCTTGCGCATTTGTGTGACGCCAAGTGCGCCCTGCAGATCGGTCATGCGATAGTTAAATCCCAAGTGGCGGTACTCGGCCAATAAAAACGAATACTGTTGCTGATGTCGCTCAAGGTCGGAGCGACTGGCACCGTGATCGCGAAGCGTGCGCGACAGCTGCGCAAGCGCGTCGTCGTTGGTGGTGATCATTCCACCTTCGCCGGTGGTAATCGCCTTTCGCGGGTGAAACGAGAATGCGCCAAGTGTGCCGATGGTACCAACGTGCCGGCCGCGATACCACGTGTCAAAGCCGCATGCTGCATCTTCCATGACCCACAGACCGTGCCGTTCGGCCAACGCCATGAGTGGATCCATGTCGGCCGCAAGTCCAAACAGGTGCACGGGGATCATGCCGACGGTGCGCGACGTGATGGCGGCCGCGGCAGCAATGGGATTGATATTGAATGTCGCGAGATCGATGTCAACGAACACGGGTTTCGCGCCACAGTGCTCGACGATATTGGCGGTGGAAATCCATGTGAACGCCGGCACTAAGACTTCATCACCGGGTTTGAGATTCAACACGGCAGCGCCGATTTGCAGCGCCGTCGTGCACGAGGTCACGGCGGCCGCGTGCTGCGCGCTCGTGAACTCTGCGAACATCGCTTCGAAATCACGCACGTAGCGACCCTGCACCACCCACCCTGAACGCAACGGTT
>JANXUN010000434.1 GCA_025356185.1 Gemmatimonadaceae bacterium | reverse complement strand
AGCGCGGGATGGAGCAACAACGCTGGCATCGGCAATCGTGAAGCTCGCGGATTGGACAACAAGCCAACCGCACGCCACTGATGCGCTTCCCCAAGGAATCACCGGTTTTTATCGGCCCGACCTGGTCGAGAGGCGCGTCCGTCGACTGCTAGGTGAGGACGTGCCAGTCGGGACGCACGTTACGGCACGTTCACTTGGGGCGGCTGCCATGACACTGGCGCTCGTCATGGCATCGGGGCTTATCATGGCGCATCCGCTGGCAGCGGGAACGTTGTCCCCCGCTGCAGAAGAGCTTACACCGGGCAGTCACAAAACAGCTCCGGGGCATTGCCGTCACCGAGGCGGGTTGGCTATCACGCATGTCTTCTGTCTGGGATTCACACATCACGTAGACAGTGCGCATTGCCCTCATACAGGGATGTAAAGGTTTGAAGTCACGGCAGGGGTTTGTGGGGATTCAAAACTCGTCAGCCGGTGAGCTGCCCCGAACTCGCGAGAAATGAAGAGTTGTGACGAACGTGACCACTGCGGCGCACAGATGCTTTACATCGCGTAAAAATGCTCTTAGGATATCCCCGGTCGTCCCTGTCACGCAGATCACACGTCACCCCGGTACCTCAATGCCCCTCGAAATCAGCCGCAACCGCGTTGCAAGACCGACGAAACATGTTCTCGTCGCCGGATTGGCGGCGCTGGTTTGCGCGACGACCCTGCTCGCGCACGACTTCTGGATTATTCCCGACATGTTTGCGTTCAGCGACAACGCCATGATGCACGTCAACGGGCGGCAAGGTGGCACGAAATTTCCTGTCGGAACGGCCGTGCCTGCAGAGCGGGTGATTGACGCGCGTATCATCGGCGCCACCTCGTCAACAAAGATTACCGACGTCGCGGTGGAAGGCACGTCACTTCGGCTGCACAACAAACCTGCTGCTGCTGGTCAATACCTCGTTGTTGTGGCACTCTCCACGCGTGACTTTCGGGAGACACCCGCCGGCGTCGTCCGTTTTCTGAAAGCAGAAGGCGGAGCCGCCGAAGCGGCGCGGCTGGAGCGCGAGAATTCCCTGCAGGGCCTCGATAGTGTGGTGTTTACCGCCGCGTCCTACGCAGAGACGGTTGCAGAAGTCGGGAAGGGTGGGCCGCGCGCATTTGCGAAGTTGGCTGGATTACGGCTAGAATTTTCACCGCTGAACGATCCCGCAAAACTTCGCGTTGGAGACACGCTCCACGTCAAAATGCTCGGCAACGGAATGCCAGTTGCGAACATTGGCATCGAAATCGCCACCGGTCTGGACAGCGCGGCAGCGGCTGACGTATCGGTGACGCGTGTTGCCTACACTGCCGACGCCAAGGGCGTTGTTCATGTGCCACTCACCAAGGCTGGCCCGGTCATGATGCGGTCTGCATTTGCAAGCCGTAAACAGGTAGGCACGCCGAAGGATTGGGATGTGTCACGCACGACCTACGTCTTCAATGTTGTGGCGCGTTAGCAGCGTTCGGTCTTCTCCGGAATTATCGATATTTTGTTGAGGACGTGCCATGGAAAAGCACATGCGCGATCAGGACGCCAGGGACATGAGCGAGATGCAGGATATGGGCGCAACGCAGCGTGCGAGCCCCTACGGAAGGCTTGGCCTGATGATTCTGCTCTCATTCATTGCGATGTACATTCTGATGTACGCGATGGCCAACAGCGTCTCCAACGTGTTCATGAGTTTCAACCAGGTGTACATGGCGGCCCTCATGGCCTCACCAATGGTGATCATCGAGCTCGTACTGATGCGGCACATGTACCCAAACGGGCGTCGCAACGCGTACGTCGCCGCCAGTGCGTTCGCTATCGGAGTAATGGCATTCCTGTTCATACGAGAGCAGACTGCTATCAGTGATCGACAATTCTTGCGATCAATGATTCCACACCACGCCGGAGCCATTCTCATGTGCGAAAATGCCTCAATCAGTCGCGATGAGATCAAGCGGTTGTGTCAGGGCATCCTGGACGGCCAGACGTCGGAAATTGCGCAGATGAATGCGATGCTGGACAGCCTGGGCAAGTAGCATCGAGTGACAGCTCATAATGGCTCTGGTGCTTTATCGTTCCCGGCGCGATCGCGATTTGTTCGCGCTTGAGTGACCTTTACCTTTACGTGGTGTAAAATCTGAGCCATGAAGTTCGGTTCAGTCCGCCAACCCGCTGTATAAGGAACCCGTGCGCAAAATCACAATTACAACCGGTCTGTTTTTGGCATCCGCCATCAGTACACTTGCGGAGGCGCAGACCCTGCCCGCGACCACAAATCACGCGGGGATGGCCATGCCGGCGCAGTCCGGACTGGTCACAACGGTCTTGAGTGGCACCTTGGGTTCGCGCTCGGCGTCTGGTTCCGCGACACTCAACGGCAAAGCGGTACAGTTGGTGTGGAGCGGCGACACGCCTGGAAGTATGCGCATGTGGTCGGTTCGCTCCGGAGCATGCAGTACTGATGGGTCCATTGTTGGTGCGACGTCCGGTTACAGCGCCATCACCGCGGATGCAAAGGGAAACGGGACCGCCTCGGCAACGCTCAGCGGTCCACTTAACCTGAGCGACGCATTTCACATCGCAGTGTACGCTTCGTCGGATGTCGCTGCAGAACGCATTGCTTGTGGTTCTCTGTCATCCGGTCCTGCCGTTGGCGAGTCCAGGATGGCTGGGATGGATCACTCCAAGATGCCAGGAATGGATCACTCCAGGATGGCCGGAATGGACTCGGGCATGGCGGGAATGGACCACTCTGGCATGAAAGATTCCGCAATGCCGTCAGCTGCTGCGACGAGCGCGAAAATGTCCGACAGCGCGTCCGCGATATTGCTATCAATCCAGCAACGCATGATGGAAGATCCCGTGATTCGCGAACGCGTGATGACTGATCCCACCCTACACCGCTTGATGGAACAGTTGTCGGGGATGGGCGTGGCGCCGGCAGGCACGAGTCTTACAACCACGATGTCGGGCATGAGAAATACACCAGCGGCTGGTGTGAAACGGTCGACGGCCACCCCGCCGAAAAAATCGACGGTGACTGCGCCTGCGAAACCGGTTGTCAAAGCGCCTGCAAAGGCACCAGCCATGTCGCCGATGCCCGGTATGGATCACAGCACAATGCCGGGCATGAAGAAGCCGCCGGCGTGAGTGCGACTGCAGAAAGCACGAACCCAACGACACCAACCGGTTGGTGGCAGCGAGAACGAAGATCCAGGAACAACGGGCAGAGGGAAACGTAAGCAGCAACGTCGTGGGAACAACGCAACGATCAACCATGTAGACGTCGAGGATTCATCGCAATGAGCGCAACATCCGTGAAAGACCCAGTCTGCGGCATGATCATTGAACCGTCGAAGGCGGCCGGACACGCCGATTACAAAGGACACACGTACTATTTTTGCAGCGCGTCGTGCAAAACAAAGTTTGACAACGATCCAGAAAAATACGCGGGCAAGTCGGCGTGAAACACGTTGGGCCACCGGCCGCTACTGAAACCGATACCACCGTTGGTGACAGTCAGCGCGCCGGCGACCTTGCGCCCGACGCCGTAGCACCGTCTGCGGCCGCGAAATATTTTTGTCCAATGTGCGCGGGTGTTCAGTCGGCTATACCGGGTGATTGTCCAAAATGCGGTATGGCGTTGGAACGAAACCCGGCATGGAAATCTGAGAAGCAACGCATTTACACGTGTCCTATGCACCCCGAAGTGCAGCAGGACCATCCGGGCGATTGTCCGATTTGCGGCATGGCGCTCGAGTTGAAGACAGTCTCGGGCAGCGATGCTGCCGAAGACGACTCTGAACTGCGTTACATGACGCGGCGATTCTGGATCGGCGCTGTGTTATCGGCGCCCGTACTCCTGCTGGCAATGGCACACGCGGTGCCGGCTCTGGCGAGACAGTCGTGGGTGATGAGTGACGCGTCGCGCTGGATACAATTCGCCCTGACAACGCCTGTCGTTTGGTGGGCAGGATGGACGTTCTTTCAACGTGGTTGGCGCTCCATTATTACGCGCCAACTCAACATGTTCACGCTGATTGCCATTGGTGTCGGAGCAGCCTTCGCGTTCAGCACCGTCGCGATGCTGGTGCCCGGAATCTTTCCGCCGTCGATGCTGCATGAGGGGCGGGTCGACGTCTACTTCGAAGCGGCCGCCGTCATCGTCGTACTCGTACTGCTGGGCCAGGTGCTCGAACTCCGTGCGCGCAGCCGGACCGGCAGCGCGATCAAGGCGTTACTGAACCTTGCACCACCGACGGCGCGGCGCGTGACATCAGATGGCGATCACGATGTCGCGCTTGACGAAGTCACAGTTGGCGATTTCTTGCGCGTCGTGCCCGGCGATAAGGTGCCGGTCGATGGCACCTTGACTGAAGGCCATTCAAGCGTGGAAGAGTCGATGATTACCGGAGAGTCCATTCCGGTCGAAAAAAATGTGGGCGACAAAGTGACTGGCGGAACAGTGAACGGCACTGGCAGTTTCGTGATGCGCGCCGAGCGAGTGGGAAGCGATACGTTGCTCGGGCAGATTGTGAACATGGTGGCCGAAGCGCAGCGAAGCCGCGCGCCAATTCAAGGTTTAGTAGACAAAGTCGCAAGCATTTTCGTGCCGGTTGTGCTGGCCGTCGCGCTGCTGACTTTTGTCATGTGGATGTGGCTGGGTCCTGAGCCTCGATTGGCACACGCCATCGTGAACGCCGTCGCAGTGCTCATCATCGCCTGTCCGTGCGCATTGGGATTGGCTACTCCAATGTCCATCATGGTTGGCATCGGACGCGGTGCGCAGGAAGGCGTGCTTGTGAAAAATGCAGAGGCGCTGGAACGATTGGAAAAGGTCAACACGTTGGTGATTGACAAGACGGGCACGTTGACTGAAGGCAAACCCAAGTTGATGGTTGTCACACCAGTTGGCGGGATTGACACACAGGAGTTTTTGGGGCTTGTCGCGTCATTGGAGCAAAACAGTGAACACCCGCTTGCCGCCGCGATCGTGCAGGGAGCAAAGGATCGGAACGTGATCTTCTCACCGGTCTCCGACTTTCGTTCCGTTACAGCCGGCGGCGTCTTTGGAGTGATCGGAGGGCACCGTGTGATGATTGGAAAGCCGGATTTTCTACGGGGTGAAGGCGTTATTGGTTTGGAGTCGCTTGAGGCGTCCGCGGTGAAACTGCAGGAAGCCGGGCAGACCGTCATGTTCGTGGCGATCGATGATAAGCCGGCTGGAATTGTCGCAGTTGCGGATCCGATCAAAGCCACCACACCCGAGGCGATTCGCGAACTTCATGCGCTTGGGCTCAAGCTGGTCATGCTTACGGGCGATAACCGGCGCACTGCCGCCGCCGTCGCTGCGCAGCTTGGACTCGATGCGGTCGAGGCAGAAATCGAGCCGGCTGGCAAGGTCGCGCATATCAAACAATTGCGAGCGGACGGAAAACACGTGGCGATGGCCGGTGACGGTATTAATGACGCACCAGCGTTGAGCGAAGCCGAAGTCGGTATTGCGATGGGCACGGGAACGGATGTTGCGATGCAGAGCGCCGGAATCACACTGGTACGCGGCGATTTGCGCGGCATCGCGAAGGCGATTCGCCTCAGTCGCGGCACAATGAAGAATATTCGGCAGAACTTGTTTTTTGCGTTTGTCTACAACGCACTGGGCGTTCCGCTCGCGGCGGGAGCGCTTTATCCGATTTTTGGATGGTTGCTGAGCCCCATTATTGCGGGAGCCGCCATGAGCTTGAGTTCTGTTTCGGTTATCAGCAATGCGTTGCGGCTGCGTCGGATCAAGCTGTGAAAGCTGCTGTTCGTGGTCGATTTCTCGCACGAGTCTCCGCGGCAGCCGCGTCGTTCAGCGTTTGAATAATTCCCGTGCCAGAAGTTTGCGCCACAGCTGAGCGTCAGCGTTTTGAAACAGCGAATACGAAGGTCGCCCAGTGCATGTGCCAATCGGCACCCGAACCTTTGGTTGCCGGAACGATCGGCGCAAGTTTCCCCATCAGCAGCAGCCGCACGCGGAGAGTGTCGCCCACTCGCAGCGTAGACGGATCGGAAAGCGGTACGAACTCCAGTGGATGACCCCACGTGCGATCAAATGCGCGCGATACGCGCTTCCGGTGCGCCTTCGAGATCGAGATATCTGCTGAAACTTGCGGGCGTCTCACGAACGTTGCGCGGAGCGAGCTGCACGCCAATGAGATGCTGGCCAACACTGGATTCCTGATGGGAAAGGCGCAGCGACAAACCGAGCACCGACACATTCTGCAGTTGCACTGAACTGCTGGCTGTTACGACCCGCGCTTCGACGATGCGATCGGGTGTCACTGCAGACAAGCTGGTGGGAAACAGGCTTGACGTCTGGCCGCGCAGCGCAACACGTTCGCCGGGCGTGACTGCGAAGGCGTCGGGAACGAGCCAAAAGTCGTGCGCGGCCAATGTGGCGCCGCAAACCACCATGATCAGAGAGGCGACGATAAAAGGTGCTCGCCGCAGCGTGCTGAGGCGCGACCGGATGATTTTTGCGTACGCCCCACGTTCATCTCTCCATCTCGTTACACGGCGGGGAATTGTGGCGTGGCCCCGGGCGAGCAGCCAGACATCACGGTCATTTGTGCAGACTTTACCGCGTGTAAAGCAGACGCGCAAAGTAAGCAAATCAAATTCGGCACGTTCACCAACAGCGCATCTGGTGCCGCCTTTCCCGCCAGCGAATGAACGGGCTGCACAGCGCCTGCGGTGGTTAATGCAGTCATTTTACCGCTGATACCGATTGCACACTCGGTTCGTTTTCCAATGCAGTGGTGTAGCGGCCTTCGCTGGCGGCACTGTTGCAGCGGGCGCGGTGCAGAAATAGTTGTTGCGCTGCAGTCACGTTGTTCGGATCGCCGCGCCACTTTTCCAGCGCGGGTTCCTGCAACGCGCGCGCGAACGAAAAACTGAGCGGCCACGAGAGTCGCTCGTTCAACAGGTTCATCGCATTCAAATGTGCAGTAGCCAATTGTGGCGCCTGGCCGCCGGAGAGGAAAACAATACCTGGTACTGCAGGTGGTACCGTTCGACGCAGGCATCGCACCGTCGCCTCTGCAACGTCTTGCACGCCCGGTCGTTGCGGAGAGTCTGCGCCCGCCAGCACCATGTTGGGCTTGAGCAGCATGTGTTCCAGGACAACCCGTTGCGACCGCAGGGCGGCGAATACCGATTCGAGTGTTGCTTGCGTGACTTCGAACGCGCGCTCCAACGAATGCGCGCCGTCCATCAGTACTTCTGGTTCGACAATCGGGACCAGTTCCGCTTCCTGACAGAGCGCCGCATACCGCGCCAACGCATGTGCGTTGGCTTCGAGACAATACGCGGTTGGGATCTTTTCTCCAATCGTGATGACGGCGCGCCACTTGGCGAAACGCGCGCCGAGTGAGCGGTATTCCTGCAACCGTTCGCGAAGGCCGTCCAACCCTTCAGTGATGCGTTCATCCAGCGACCCTGCCAACGGCTTCGCGCCTAAGTCGACCTTGATGCCCGGTACGATGCCCAACTCCGTCACAACCGTTCCGAAGAGTCGACCGTCGTCCGAGCGTTGCCGAATTGTCTCGTCGAACAGAATCACACCACTGATGAAATGATTCAGCGTGGGCGCAGTGATTAACAGCTGGCGGTAGCGCCGTCGGTTCTCCTCAGTGCAGGCGATGGCCAACCCTTCGAATCGTTTGGCAATGGTCGTCTCGCTTTCGTCGGCGGCGAGGATACCCCGGCCGGGCGTCATGAGAATCTTGACGGTGCTTTGCAGATTCGCCACCGACGTCTTGAAAATCATGTGACGAGTGGTTCCGCCGGTTTGATCGCGCGGATCAACGCCAGTGTTCCAAACATTGTTCGAAACGTTCGCCGCACAGCAACGTCGCGAAACCCAGCGCCTTCGAACAGCGGAAGCAGTGTTCCGGCAACATTATCCTGCGTCTTCCTGAAACCGTCGAGCAGTTGAATCGGCACGAACAACGCGCGCATGATCAAGCTGGTTGGACTGCCCCAATCAGCGATATGTAACTCTGCGCCGGGCTTGAGTATCCGAAACAACTCCGCGGTCGTCCGCTGCTTGCTCTCCCAGCGAACACTCAACGCTGGCACGAATTCAGCGCTGGCGGTCGTCGACATTCGTATTGCTCCTCGTGGCCGCGTCAATCAATGCGCGCACATCGAAGTCCAGGAGTTCTGCAATCGCGTTAACGGTGACGTCGGCCGGCGGATTGTGAGCGAGGATTTCAGCGTCGAGCGCGTAATGTCCTTGTCGCGGAAACACTGTGGTTACACGTGATCCCCAGATTTTTTTCACCGCCGTCAGCAACCTCAGCTTGTCGTCGACAAACACGTAGTGCACGGCCGGATACAGACGTTCGACGCTCGCCAACTCTTGTTCCTTGTGGACGTGTACCAACACCCGGTCTCCAACTCTTTGACGAATGCCTGCGCGATCAATCTTTCGCGGCTGAAAAACGGCGTCACCGTCGGTAAAAATCACAGTGAGGCCCTGCGCGGCGAAGTGCGCGAGTACGTCCAAGGCGCCCGCATACACGCGATCGGCGAACGGGTAATCCAGCAGATACCCCGACACGAGCAGCACACGCGGATCGTGCAGTGGATCCAGTCGGAACCGCTGGAATGCACCGAGGTAGTCGGCGTAACCGAGTTCGCGGCGCAGCTGTTCGAAAATTGCCCAATAGCGCTCCGCCGCAACGA
>JANXUN010000411.1 GCA_025356185.1 Gemmatimonadaceae bacterium | reverse complement strand
CCGGCAGCGACCGGACGCAATTTTGATTTGGCGCCCACGGCACTGCACACACTCGATCCCTATCGTGAGTACCTCACGATCGTCAGCAACACCGATGTGCGCGAAGCCGAGCCCACGGCGCCAAATGAAATCGGCGGCGATCACTTTCGCTCGAGCGCAACGTTCTTAACGCAAGCGCACGCGAAACAAACCGAAGGCTCGGACGTGCATGTTGGCACGTCGCTCGATCAGATCTACGCCAAGCGCTTTGGTCAGGACACGCCGATTCCTTCCATGCAGCTGTGCATCGAGAACGTCGATCAGGCCGGTGGATGCGCGTATGGATATGCGTGCGTGTACACCGACTCGATTAGCTGGGCGTCGCCGACCGATCCGCTTCCGGTCATTCGCGATCCCCGTGTCGCGTTCGAAAAGTTATTCGGAGTTGGTGGCTCGTCGGCCGAGCGTGCCGAACGCCGCAAGACGCGCCGCAGCATTCTCGACTTCGTTTCGGGCGAAATGTCGTCGCTCAAAGCCTCGCTGGGTCCGGACGATAAGCGTCGTCTCGATAGCTACCTCGAAGATATTCGCGAAGTTGAGCGACGCATTCAGCGCGTCGAAGCGCGCAACATGAGTGGCGATGTACGCGCGCTGCCCGAAGCGCCGGCAGGCGTGCCCGATTCATTCGCCGAACATGTACGCCTGATGTTTGACATTCAGGCGTTGGCGTTCGCGGCCGATATCACGCGTGTGTTTTCGTTCAAGATGGGGCGTGATGGATCGAGCCGAGTCTATGCGGAAAGCGGATCGGACAAACCGTTCCATCCGGCGTCACACCATGGTGGCAGTGAAAAGGGAGTGAAGGAATTTCAACTGATCAACAAGTACCACGTGGCGCAGCTGCCATACTTTTTGGACAAGCTCAAGAGCATCACCGAAGGCGATAGCAACATGCTTGAGCAGACGATGGTGATTTACGGTTCGCCGATGGGCGATCCGAATCTGCACAACCATCGTCGGTGCCCGCTCATTGTTGTTGGTCATGCGGGCGGCCGCCTCACTGGCAATCAGCACATCAAGGCGCCCGATGGTACGCCGATGGCGAACGCGATGCTAGGCATGATGCACACGTTGGGCATGGATGACGTCAAGACGTTTGGTGATAGCACCGATGCGTTGTCGCTGCGCGCCAGCGTCTGATATGACGACTCACTCGATGCGTGTGCAGCTCGCGCGGCGTCGCCGCGCGTTTACAGCCTCGGCACTTGCCGCGGCGGTGCTGCTCGTCACGGCCGCACGGATGGCGCCGCCCGCGGCGTCGATCGCCGATGCGATCATGCGCGGTGACACCGCCCAGGTGCGTTTGCTCATTCGCCAAGGCGCTGACGTCAACGCGGCGCAAGCAGACGGCATGACGGCGTTGCATTGGGCAGCCACACGCGGCGATGCGTCGGTGAGCAAAATGCTTGTTGCTGCCGGTGCGCGCGTCGATGCCTTTACGCGCAATGGCAACTACACACCGTTGCATCTGGCGGCAAAGTCCGGGCGCGCTGAAGCAGTGAAGGTGTTGCTCAACGCTGGTGCCGACGTCAAAGCGGCGACAACCACCGGCGGCGCGACGGCGTTGCACTTTGCGGCTGCCGATGGCGATCCAGAAACCGTGATTGCGTTGCTCGACAAAGGCGCACCCGTCGATTCACGCGAGACCGCATACGCGCAAACGCCACTGATGTGGGCCGCGTCGTACAATCGTGTGAAGGCAGTGAACGCGCTGCTCGCACATGGCGCAAACATCGAAGCCACGTCCAAGATCGAAGACATTGCCGCACGTGAGCGCACGGATCGCTCGCTGCTCACAGCGCGTGCACGTCGCGTGGCTGCGATCAAAGCTGCCGAAGCGCCGCTTACGACACCGGGCGCGCCCGGTGGTGCGGCGTTTGTCGCGAACGCAATTGCATCGGCCGACGGCGCAGGGAGCGGTGGACGCGGAGGCGTAGCGACACAAGCAACGGGTGCTGCAGCGCCAGCAGGAGCACCCGCGATGCCAACAGCCGCGAAAGCGACGGATGCCAAGCCGACGGATGCCAAGCCGACGGATGCAACAGTCGCGAGGAAGGCAGCAGATGCGAAACCCGCTGACCCAAAAACTGCCGAAACGAAACCGATCGTTGCAGCAAAACAAGAGAGCGGTCCACTCATTGGCGGCACGAACGGTCAACCCGGTGACACGACTCGCGCGGCGACCGGCTTTAGCGGACGCGGTCCGTCATACGGTGAACTGATCGGCAACAAAGGTGGACTCACTGCGCTGTTGTTCGCGGTTCGCGAAGGCAACGTAGAATCTGTCGACGCACTGCTCAAAGCCGGCGCGAAAATCAATCACGTCAGCGACGGTGACAAAACCAGTCCGTTGCTGATGGCGACGATCAACGGCCGATTCGACATGGCGAAGATGCTCATGGAGAAGGGCGCCGATGTGAAGTTGTTAAGCGAAGCGGGTGCGTCACCGCTGTACAGTGTGATCAACATTCAGTGGGCGCCAAAGTCGCTGTATCCGCAGCCCACTGCGCAGTTGCAACAAAAGACATCGTATCTCGAGCTGATGGAGATGATGCTCAAAGCAGGCGCCGATGTGAATGTGCGCCTCTCCAAACATCTCTGGTACATGTCGTTCAACTTCGACTTGCTTGGCGTCAACACTACGGGCGCGACGCCGTTTTGGCGCGCGGCGTACGGAACCGATGTCGATGCGATGAAGCTGTTGCTCAAATACGGCGCCGATCCAACTATTCCAACGATTAAGCCGAGTGGTCGGCTGCCAGGCGATGATGCGCCCGACGATGACAACGGTGGCAAAGATCCGTCGGGTGTGCCGCCAATTCCCGCTGGCGGGCCCGGTGTGTATCCGTTGCAAGCCGCAGCTGGTGTGGGTTACGGCGAAGGCTTCGCCGCGAACTCACATCGTCATGCGCCCGATGGATGGCTGCCGTCTGTGAAGTTTCTGATCGAAGAACTGCACATCGACGTGAATCAGCGCGATTTCAACGGGTACAACGCGATTCACCATGCGGCTGCGCGCGGTGACACCGTTTTAATCGCGTATTTGATGAGCAAGGGTGGCGACTTGCAAGCCATCAGCCGCAAAGGACAGACCACGGTCGACATGGCCAACGGACCAGTGCAGCGCGTGCCGCCGTTCGAAGAAACGGTGCTCTATCTCGAGCGGCTCGGCGCCAAAAACAGCCATAAGTGCAAGTCCTGCTAACGCATCGCTGAATTCGCGGCGATCTTAGTCGTCGTGATTGAGTTCGTATTCCCGTTGCGCCGCGTTGCGCTCGTTGCCTTGCGAGCGGTCGCGGCGCTTCGCTGCTTGCATCGCGAGCCCATGGGTCGCATCGGTTTTGATCGCGGGCAGTGATAGCTGCTTTTCGAGCGCGGTGCTCTGACAGGCGGGACACGTCGGCGCCTGCGAACCGCGCACAAGTGCTTCAAATTCATGCTTGCAGTTTGTGCATACGAAGTCGAACATCGGCATAGAAGTCCCTTCCTTCACCTACTCGTTGAGAGGATCAGATGGCCCGCTCGTTGATCCCCGCGGTATTGCTCTGCTGCACGTTCTCTACTGCGCCACTGCTTGCGCAAGGTGCCCGTACACCTGTTGTACCTGCGGGTACGTCGGTAACCGCGACGCTGACACCCGGCATTCGCGTCGGGAACATGGTGTTCGCGTCAGGTCAGCTGGGGCTCAGTCGCACAGCCCCCGACACAACGATTGGCGGCCAAACGAAAGTTGCGCTCGAAGCCACGGCCAAGGTGTTCGAAGCGGCTGGCACCACAATGGCGCACGCGGTTAAGTGCACGGTGTTCCTGATCGATCTCAAAGACTTTGCGGGCATGAACGCTGCCTATCGCGAGTTCTGGCCCACCTCACCGCCAGCACGTTCAACGGTCGTCGTCGCCGCGCTGGTCGCAGCAGGCGCGAAAGTCGAAATCGAATGCTCGGCGGCGATTCCCTGACGCGTCGATTGGCACTCGGTGCGAGCGCGCATTCGTAACTGACTACCACGGATAAAAAGCGGATTCGACGGATACGAACAGATAAAGCAATTGTTTTATCCGTTGTTATCCGTCAAATCCGCTTTTTATCCGTGGATTCTGTTGCAGTTGGTTGACCCGTTTACGGAGCCGACTTCTTCGGCCAGACTACTCCCTGATTGGCTTTCGTAACCGAACCAAGTCCTTTGTACGAAAACTTTTGCAGGCGCTTTCCTTCGTATGTCTCGGTCGTGTAGATGTTGCCCTTGGAATCCGTCGCAATGCTGTGCACCGCAAAGAACTGACCCGGCTGACGTCCACCGTCGCCAAAGCTTGTGAGAATGGCAAGCGTCTTTCTGTCCATGACGTAAATGCGCTCGTTCTTGCCGTCGGCCAGATACATGTATTTCTGCGCCGCGTCGCGTGAGAACGTGATGTCCCACACCGAGCCGTCACCGCGCGTCGCCGGCGCGATACGGATTTCGTTCACAAAAGAGCCGTCTTTCTTGAACACCTGAATGCGGTCATTGGGGCGATCGCACACGTACACCAAGCCATCAAGACTCGGCTCAGCGCAGTGCACCGGATTTCGGAACTGTTTGATGAGGGGCGCGGCCGGATCGTAGGGCGGCAGGCGGGCGTCATCGGGTTTGCCTCCGTACGCGCCCCAGAATCGCTTGAGCACGCCCGTCTTCATGTCGAGGACCGCGACCCGCTTGTTGCCATAGCCGTCGGCCACGAAGGCTTCCTGCGCTTTCACGTCAAAAGAAATTTTGGCGACCTTGCCGAAATGCGTGCTATCGAGGCTCGCGGTGTTTTGTCCGGGCGTGCCGATCTGCTGCAAAAACTTGCCGTCGTGTGTGAACTTGAGAATGTGCGAATCCACTGCGCCGTTGCCGCCGATCCACACGTTGTCTTTGTCATCGATGGCGACGCCGTGATTGGACGTAGGCCAGCTGTACCCTTCACCCGGTCCGCCCCACGCCTTGATCATGTTGCCTTCAGGGTCAAACTCCAAAATCGGCGGTGCCGATGCGCAGCATTCACCAATAGGCGGATTCGCGTTCATCCCCACTTCGGTTCGCTGGTTCAAGGTCGAATCGCCGCGATGGATGATGAAGACGTGATCCTTGCTATCGATGCCAACACCGATCACCGATCCCAACACCCAGTGGTTCGGCAGCGGTTTTGGCCACACCGGATCGACCTCAAATCGCGGTGCTTGGACCAGTTGCCGATCAGACGCGGCAAGCGATCGCTGGGCGATTCCGAGTCCGACGATCGTCAGCCCGAGGCCTGCGCCAAGCAGGGCCTTGCGGTACAGCTTCATGAGTCTCTCCCCAGTGTCAGAAATCGGCGATACATATCGACGGAGTGTCCCGTGTGCGCCGAGCGACGCGGTGGTAAGTTCGTGGCGATTTGGGACGCGCCGCGTTTTTTGTGGCGCGCGCAGTGGCGGATGAAGTAACCCACATATCATGACCTGTCCAGAGACGCGCGCGAGAAGCGCAAAACCATCGAGTTGGAGCGTGGCGGCGTGAGTCGTGCGCGTTCGTTGGTGTTATGGGGAATCGGCGCTGCGATGCTCTGCATTGTGACGCCGCTATGGGTGCGCGCGCATGAAATTCCAAAGCGCGTGGTGGTTCACGCGTTCGCTCATCCCAACGGAAACGTGCTGCAGCTGTTGGTGCGCGTGCCACTTGAGGCCATGCGCGATGTGGAGTTTCCGAAGCGCGGCGTATTTCTCGATATCGCGAACGCCGACAGCACACTGCGCGATGCGGCGAAGCTGTGGGTCGCCGACGCGATCAGTGTGAGCGCGGATGGCGTGGCGTTGAATCGTGGACGCATCGTTGCAACGCGCGCATCTGTTCCGTCGGATCATGCGTTTGAACAGTTTGCGACGGCGTTGGCGACGGTCACCGGTGCACCACTCGCACCGTCCACAGACATTCCGGTTGGTCAGGTGATGCTGGATGTGATGCTCGCGTTTGCGCTGCCGTCTGCCACGGCGCGCATCAGCATTGATCCACGTCTCGCGCATTTGGGTGTGAAAACGAATACGATATTGCGCTTTGTGCCGGAGAGTGGTGCCGAGCGCGCGTACGTGTTTGATGGCGATCCGGGTGAGATTCAACTCGATCCACGGTGGTGGCATGCGGCGTCGCGTTTTGTCGCGATGGGATTTGAGCATTTGCTGGACGGCATCGATCATTTGTTGTTCTTGCTGTGCTTGGTCATTCCCGTGCGTCGCATTCGGCCACTCGTGGGGATCGTGACCGCGTTCACGCTTGCGCATTCGATCACACTCGCGGCGTCTGCGATGGGTTACGCGCCAGATGCGCTATGGTTTCCGCCACTCGTCGAGGTACTGATTGCCGTCTCCATTGTATACATGGCGATCGAGAACATCGTCGGTGCAAAGCTGGAGCGTCGGTGGATGGTGGCGTTCGGGTTTGGTTTGGTGCATGGATTTGGATTTTCGTATGCGTTGCGTGAATCGCTGCAATTTGCGGGTGCGCATCTCGTCACGGCGCTTGCGGCGTTTAACATCGGCATTGAACTCGGACAACTGTTTGTGCTGGCGCTCGCAGTCCCCGCACTCGGATGGCTTTTCTCGCGCGTGGTCGCTGAACGCGTCGGAGTGGTTGTCGCCTCGGTGTTGGTTGCGCACACCGCATGGCATTGGATGACCGAGCGCTTTGACATACTGCGCACCTACCGCGTAGTGCTCCCAGTGCTCGACACCGCGTTTGCGATTAGTGCGATGCGATTTGCGATGGGCGTATTGATCGCTGGTGGTGCCGCGTGGGCGATCTCCGGAGTGATGACACGATTGTCGACGACGCAAACAGCGTCACCGCGCGCTCGCAGTGCGACACTGTTGTTGATCGCGCTGACCGTTGGCGCGTTTGCGTTTCCGCGCGTCTCGTCCGCCCAAGGCACAAAAACGACGATGGCCGGCGTGTACACGCTGGATCAAGCAAAGAAAGGTAAAGAAGTTTTTACCGGTGCCTGCAGCGGCTGTCATACCGTGGCGTCGCACAGCGGACCGGTGTTTGCCGCGCGGTGGATGGGCAAACCGTTGTCAGAATTTTTTGACTACGTCGCACGGCTTATGCCCAAAGCCAATCCGGGTGCATTGAGTGAGGACGAGTATGTGTGGGTGACGGCCTACGTGCTGAAGTTGAACAACATGCCGGCGGGAACACGTGAGCTGTCGGCAGAACCGCAGGTGCTCAAAGCAATTCGCATTGATTCGATGGCGGTGCGTGCCGCTGGTCGGTCAGGTGGAGACGCAGTGCAGGAACGATTCCGACACTAACGGAGAAGTCATGACGCAACGATCGATGAGACGGATGTTCAGTACGGTGCTGGCACTCGGCGCGCTGCTTGCCGCTGTGTTGGTTGTGCAATCAACACGATCTGTCGCTCAACCGGGCAAGCCGCCAGTGCGCGGCAATGTGTTCGGTGAGTGGCGCTATTGGGGCGCCGACGCGTGGAGTACGCGCTATTCGCCCCTCGATCAAATCAACGCGAGCAACTTTGATTCGCTGAAGGTTGCATGGACGTGGAACGCGGGCGCGTTTGGTAAAGACGAGTACTACCGCACCACGCCGTTGTACGCGAGCGGACGACTGTTCACGGTCGCAACCACGCGACGCGTTGCCGTTGCACTCGATCCGACCAACGGTGAGTCGCTGTGGATGTACAGATTAGAAGAGGGGCTGCGTTGGCAGAAGGCGCCGCGTCAGTTCGCTGGTCGCGGCCTCTCGTATTGGACGGATGGACGCGCCGAGCGCGTGCTCGTGGTGACACCCGGCTATCACCTCGTCTCGCTTGACGCGAAGACGGGAAAGCCCGACGTCGCGTTTGGAACGAATGGCGTCGTCGATTTGATGGAAGGACTTGGCTATCCGCTCGTGCCGTGGGCCGTGGATGACTCCGGATCGCTGATCATCAGCGACGCCGCACCGCCACGCAAAGCGAAGGTCGGCGAGAAGTGGGACCCGGTAAAGAAGATCGGCGCCGATGGCACGATGGGAATCGATCCCGCGGCCGGACAGATCGCCGCAAGCTCGCCACCAATTGTCGTTGGTAACGTGCTCATCGTCGGCAACTCGTCGATTCACGGATACTATCCGACGCGCACGCACAACATTCCTGGCTTCATTCGGGGATTCGACATTCACACCGGAAAAATGTTGTGGAAGTTCAATCTCATTCCGCAACCGGGTGAGTTTGGTGCTGAGACGTGGAAAAAGGGTTCAAAGATCGGCAGCGAGGGCGTCGGCAAGAACGACGCGTGGGCGACGTATTCTGCCGATCCAGATTTGGGTCTTGTCTACATCCCCGTCGGCATGCCGCTGATGGACGAGTACGGCGGCCATCGTCCGGGCGCGAATCTCTTTGGCACG
>JANXUN010000582.1 GCA_025356185.1 Gemmatimonadaceae bacterium | reverse complement strand
CCTCAAGGACGACACCATGCGCGCATTTTCGCACATCACGCTAGCGGTACTCGCAACCGTCGCAACGACCGCGATCGCGTCGGCGCAGACGCCGCCGCCGACACCGCCGCGTGCCGCCGCTGCTCAGAAACGCGATACACTTGCTCCACGACCAGCCGCACGCAAACAGGTTCAGAATGGACCGCAGCAGGGACCGCGCGGTGGACTTGGAATGCCGGGCGTCCGTGGCATGCAGAGCGGTGGTGGCGCAGCGGATCGGATGATTCGCATGCGACAGCAGCTCGACCTCACCGACGATCAAGTAAAACGACTGGAAGCGATGCGCGGCGCTTCAGCGCCAGCCATGAATCCGTCTGATCGCCTCCGTGCGCAAGCCGACCTCATGGACGCCACGCGCGGCGATATCAACATGGAGAAAGCGCGGGCGGCCTTCGATCGGATGGCCAAAGCACGCACTGATGGACAGTTAGGTCGTCTCAAGCTGCAGCAGGATGCTCGCAACGTGCTGACCGCGCCGCAGCGCGCCAAGATCGACGCTCTTCGTGGTCAGATGGGCGCGCGAATGGGCTCTCGGCAGGGACCGCGCGGCGGCCAGATGCGCGACAAGATGCGCAATCGGATGCGTAAGCAGATGATGCGTCAGCGGATGGGTCGCCAAGGTGGTCAGATGGGACCCGCAATGCGCGGCCAAATGGGAGCTAGAGCTCCTGGTCTTCGTCAGCGCGGCGGACCTGCGATGCAGCCAGGGATGCAGGGTCAGATGCGGCCCGGCATGCAGCCCGGAATGCAGGGTCAGATGCAGCCGGGTATGCAGGGTCAGATGCGCCGTCGCATGATGGACCAGATGGGCAATCCTCAGGGACCGCCACAGACACCGCCTCAGCAACCCATGCAGACTCGTCGTCCGCCGCCGCCGTTGCCAGACTCCGCGCGCGAGTAACGTCTCCTTACTCCCTTCTCCAGTCTCCCTTCTCCCGTCACTCGCGCGCGAGCACCGCTATCAGCCGCATCAGCGCCTCAACGTCGCGTAGATCCAGCACCTCGCCGGGAGCATGCGAATAACGACCCGGCCACGACAATCCAATGTTTGGCGCACCAAACGGTGCGATCGATGAACCATCGGTCGCACCGTGCGTCGTTCCGACTTGCACCGGAATACCATGGGCTTTGGCAATGCGCAGTACGCGATCGCGCTCAGCGCGCGGTGTAATCGCGCCATCGTCGAGCCCGCGCATCACGGCGCCGCGCCCGAGCGGTACGAACGCAAACGTCGGCAGTTCAAGCGGCGTGTCTGATGACACGAACGTGTCAACGCTGTAGACGCGCACCAAACTCTTGCCGTGTGTCACTCCGAACGCGCTCGCACCAACGAGGCCGCCTTCTTCGCCCGTGCTAAACACGAAGATCGCTTTGTGCGTGAGGGTGTTAGGATCGATGCGACGCATCGCGAGCAACAGCGCGGTCGATCCCGTGCGATCGTCGCTGCCACGACCGGTTAACCGGGTTCCCGCAAGTCGCGTGGCGTGTTTGTACGCCGTGATCGCCGAACCAATGCGCACACCGCGCGACACGAGTCCCGCCGAGTCCGTTCCAAACCAGGCCGTCACGTTCGCAAGCGGTTTTGATCTCGCCGAATCGCGCGGCACAAATACGCCACGCAACGATTGACTCACACGTCCTGCGGCGTCCCTGTCAAAGTGCAACATCGCTGGCTGACCTTCCCACGCAGTAACTACCGGTCCACCCATACGACGCAGCCGCACGCGGCCGTCACTCAATATCGCTTCGACTTCAAAGCTGACTTCGTCCATGTGGGCCAGAAATGCCACCGAATCTTTGTCAGGACCAGCCGCAATCACGATGTTTCCCGACGAGTCGATCACTGCGCGCGATTTTGCCCACGCCGGTAACAGCGCCATGATCGCATCGCGCACGCGCCACTCGTGTCCCGGCACACCAGCGATATCTGCGATCGACAAAAACGTGCGATCGATATCTTCGAACGCGTCACGTCGCGGCACGCGATGCGACGTCGTATCAAATGACGGTGCAATCCATGTGGCGCTCACATCGGTGCGCCCGACAGCCGACATCGCCGCACTCAGCAACATCCGTGCATCATCGGCGTGGACCGATTCGACGAGAGTGCCTGCGAAGCGCACACGCGGCGTCACAACGGTCACACTGTCGCGTGACATCACCGACGACAACGTGCGCGCAAGTGCGCGCTTGGAGTTGCCCAACCGATTGGCAGACATCGTCGCGCTCGATGTCCGTGCAACAGCGCGTCCTTCGTCAAACAACGTGAGTTGATCCACGCGTCCAAGACGCGACACCACGGCTCCGAGTCCTACCCACCCAAAACTGCGCTGCGCCGACAACACGAACACCATCTCGCCGCGCGCTCGCGCAACGTCGCCAGTCATGAATTCCGCAGCACTCGCCACCGCCGCACAACTCGCGCGTGCACCCGCCGCCGGTCCGGCAGCGAACCCTTCGTAGGTCCACACCGGACGCACCGCGAGCACTGGATCAAGCAACGCCACACCAAGAGACTCGGCTTGCGCACGCGTGTTCACGCCAAGATCGATCCACAGCTGATCGACAGTCACAATCGCCGTATCCGCGCGATGCTGACGCGCAAAGTGACCGTTGGCGATCGCGACAACGCCGGTGACATCGCCGCGCGCGGTGTGCACATGCACCTGCTGTGCCTCGTGGAACTGATCCCACAACGGATGCGCAGCGACACCAGTGCGGTGCACACGAACAAAACCATCGTCGGTGATTTGGCTGACAACGAAATTCGGTACGTCCATTGCACAGGCAACGACGCTGCGCGGTAAGCCGCTGCCGACGCGCTTCACAAAATTTCCAAACGCGTCCGCGTGCCAACCT
The DNA here is from genome assembly GCA_025356185.1 of Gemmatimonadaceae bacterium. Lineage (GTDB taxonomy): Bacteria > Gemmatimonadota > Gemmatimonadetes > Gemmatimonadales > Gemmatimonadaceae > Gemmatimonas. The sequence goes on along the minus strand of JANXUN010000582.1, from coordinate 7,634 downwards.
TTTAGTGCGCGATCCAGCGCCTGTTGATCGTGCAACTCGCTACCCGGTGGAGCCTCGATGTGAATCCACGACGCAATCGCGCTCGCAACGACATCATCGCTGCTAGACGTTTGCGCACTGGTTCGTTGCGCAGCCGCGCCTTGCGCATTTGGGCGCGACGCCATCAACGCAACGGCGCCGACTGTGATACACGCGAGAAATTCCCACCGGGTGCGTTGCATCTACATCTCGTCCGCACTGGGTCCGTACATACCGGGCATCGGCAGATCCAACATGCGATAGTACAGCGTGAGTTGCGCACGATGGTGCACGAGGTGATTGAGAATCATCACGCGCAGCCATGAAAGTCTTGGCATCTTCATCCACACAGTCTCACCGCCACGCATGACCCACTGTTCGCTCAGATGTGCATCAGTGGTCGCGGCAAGCGCTGCTTTCAACGCGGCAATGCTTTCGTCAAACTCGGCCACAAATCCTTCGCGCGTTGATGGAAGCTCCGGCTCGGGTGGACGTGGCGCGTGATAGTCAATCTCGTTCGCGTTCACGACAAGAATTCCTAGTTGAACGACATCGGTGAGATGTCTCGCGAGCTTGCCGAGTGGGCCTGACTTACCGTGCGGACGATAGTCAAGCTGATCCAACGGAACTTGACTCAGGACTTTGCGCGTGCTTGCGACTTCGTGGTCGAGATCAGCGAGAACAAGTTGCGCGTGGGAAGAACTCATGACGAACGACTCGGTGGGGATGATGGACGAGAGTCACGCCAGCGATCCACATCGGCCGGCGTGTCGAGGTCGAAACTATCGTTACGAATAGAAACCGAAAGGGTCGATTCGGTATTGAGAATGTCACGCGCACCACGGTCTCCGTGAAGCGCAAGAAGGACCACCCAATCACTCCGCGGAAGCACTGCAGGAATTCCCAACGTCCTAACGTCAGCTGATGCTGAGTAGTCAGACGCCACTCGTGCGCCAGTCTCACGCCACAATAACACGAGTGCCTCTAAGTGCTCGCGTGAGACTCCTGGCATATCGCTGGCTGACAAAAGTACGGCGTCAGCGCCGCCGATGACGTTTTCGAGCCAGACCACCGCAGACCGGATCGACGATGACAGCCCCTGCGCCCAGTCGATGTTGTGGACGATCACCACAGATCCGTCGTCGAGTCCCGACGTAATCGCACGGCGAACCGCCGCTTCCACGACCGCATGATGCGCCCCAGTCAGCACCAATACTGGCAGGCAGCCCGCCGCTAACAGTCGTTGTGCGGCGCCAACCACGAGCGGAACGCCGCGATGATCCAGCAGCAACTGTTTCGCACAACCCATTCGCGTCGACGCGCCCGCAGCGAGCACCACGCCGGCGACGCATGCATGCTCGACGCTCGTATGCGCCATACTCACGACCGCACGTGCGGCGTCGGACTGCGCGTGTGAATCGGACTCTGGCGCTCTCGTAGCGAACCGCCAGGTCGCCCAAACATCGTCGCTTCAATCTCGGCGATCGACGCCAGCGCGATCGACTCGGGCGATTCACCGCCAAGATCGAGACCGATCGGCGCGTGCAACAGTCGCTGCATGCGCGGTGTGACGACACATCCATCTTCGCCGAGCACTTCTAACAGCTGTGCTGCACGCTGCCGCGAACCCAGCACGCCGACGTAGCCGACCGGCATGAGCAATACCTGCGCCAGCCACTCGCGATCAATCTCAAACTGATGGGTGAGCAACGCGATCGCGGTGCGTTCATCCGTCGTGATTTGCTGAATGCCGCTGTCAGCTCGCGCGACAACGCGCAACACCGAATCGGGCAGCTGCAGACCCTGCAAAACGAACGGGCGGTGATCGATAACCGTGACGCGCCAGCACATCGCATGCGCGATCGTCGCAAACGTTTCTGCACCGCGCCCTGCACCAACAATCACGAGCGACACCGGCGGCACCACTGGTTCTACCAAGCAGCGCACCTGTTGGCCGTGAAGCACGATCGACCCCGCAACGGGCAAGGCCGTCAGCTGCGCGGCGTCAATCAGATGATTTGCCGCCACGCGCAAGGCCATCGAACTGTCGCTGGCCTCGCTGGTGCCTCCAAGTGGTGACTCGTCAAGCACGGTAATCAGAGTACCCAGCTCTCGCTCGTCGCGCATGCGCTGCGATGCGCTCAGCCAAGCACCGTCTAGGAGCGGCTCAACTAATAGATGCGCCACGCCATCGCACATCGCGCCAAAGCCCCAAATCGCTTGCAAGTCATCGCCAAGGTCGTAGCTCAGCAGCTTGGGAAGTCCGGTCTCGCACACGGTCTTTGCGTGGGCCGCGACATCCCCCTCAAGACAGCCGCCGCTTATCGCTCCCGCCAAAACACGCGCCTCGACGTCGACCAGTAGGCGGGCACCTGGCTGCCGGTACGACGATCCGTCGACGGCGTAGAGTGTGGCCACCGCTAGTGGCACAGACGGTCGCTCGGCGCGCGCGCGCTGAGCGGCGTCGGCTAGCTCACCGATGCTCGACATGGTCCGCAGCAAGCTTTGAGATCGAGAAACGGCTCATAGCACACATTATGGCGCCGCTCGAAGCCTTTGGCGACCGCCGCAGAACCGGAAAGAGATGAAAGCAAGTGACTACTTGCCAGCAAGCATGTACTTGCATTAGGCTCAATCTATGATTGATGACCACCGCCACCGCATCGTCCAGGCCGCAGCGCGCGTGTACGCGCAGCACGGATGGAGAGGCGCGACGACTCGCAGGATCGCCGAAGAAGCCGGCGTGAACGAAGTCACCATTTTCCGGCAGTTTGGATCAAAGGAAGCCCTGTTGGCGTTTGCCATGCGTGAGTGTTCGCGCTTGGAGCAAATCGCGGTGCTTCCGTCCGTACCGGTGCATCCGGAGCGCGAACTGTTTCACTGGGTTCATGCGCATCACACGTCGCTCGCTTCGATGCGCGACATCGTGCGACAGATGATGAGTGAAGCCACCGAGCGTCCAGAAACGGCGATGTGCGCCGCCGAGGGACCCAGCGGTGCATTTGCACAGTTACGTCAGTACGTCGTGCAGCTGCGACGTCATGGTTGGATGGGTGACAGCGACGAAACAAAGCCCGGCGATGTGCGCGGCGCAGTCACGATGTTGATGGGAGCAACATTTGCCGATGCGATGAATCGCGAATTGATGCCCGCGATGTTTCCGCAACCGACTGATGATTCGTTGCACGCATACGTGCGCATCTTTTTGCGCGGTATTGGCGTCACGGCGGAACCTTCCGCGACACCCGTTCGTACGGCTCGTCGAGGCGATGCACCTTCTCACACGACTTCAGAATGATGGATAGACCTTTCATATCGCGACTACGGCACCTGATAGTGGTAGCGCCACTGCTGTGCGCACCATCGCTCGTTCGCGCGCAGGCGACACCGTCCGCGAATACCGGCGCACCAATGCCGTTGTCGCTGAGCGAGGCGCTGCGGATGGCGACTGGCTCAAGCGAAAGCATCACGCTCGCGCGCGCCGCAGAGCAGCGTACGCGTGGTCAACAAGCACAAGCACGTTCGGCGCTGTTACCGCAGCTAGGCACCACGCTCAACTGGCAGAAGACGCTGCAAAATCAGTTCGCAGCGATTTCGTCCAAGTCGTCGAGCGGCACGACGACCACGCCGAAAGACACGTCGGCAGCTGCCAGCGCAACGTCGTCGATTACGCGCATCTTCGCGTCGGAATACAATTTCAACTTAGGCATCACCGCGTCGCAGCCGATTTACACCGGTGGACGTGCGACGGCAAACATCAAAGCGGCGCAGGCAGGACGCGAGTCAGCGGAGATCGGCATCACTGCCGCGCAAGCGCAGGTGCAGCTTGATGTGACGCAGGCGTACTACGATGCGCTGCTGGCTGATCGATTACTCACGATTGCCGACTCTGCCGTGGTGCAATCCGAACGCACGCTCAAGCAGGTGCAGCTCACACGCAACGTCGGCTCGGCGTCAGAGTTTGAACTGCTGCGCGCTCGTGTCACACGCGACAATCAACGGCCCGCGTGGCTGCAGGCGCGCACGACGCGGGAAATCGCGTATGTGCGCTTGCGGCAACTACTCAATGTCGGCGAGGACCGCGCGCTCGCGCTCACCGACAGCATCGCAGAAACTGCGATCGGCCCCACGGCCGCACCGTCCGAAGCACCAATCACGACGCTCAACGTGAACGCAAGCGATGTGCTCAGCATCGATCCGCAAGTGCAAGCGCGCGTCGCACGAACACTCGGCACGAGCGACACCGTCGTGAAGGATCGCGCGGGTGTGCGACAAGCGCAAAAGGGTGTCGAGATCGCGCAGCAGCAGCTCAAGGCAACGAAGGCATCACGCTATCCGTCTATTGCGGCGACGTCGACATATCAGCGTCTCTCGTATCCCGTTAACATCTTGCCAAAAAGCTTGGGAGATTTTTACCCTAACTGGACGGTGGGATTTGGCGTGTCATTTCCGTTTTTCACCGGCGGACGCGTTCGCGGCGACATCTTGATTGCCGAAGCATCCGTTGTTGAATCGCAACAACGACTCAAGCTGGCGCAAGAAGGCGCAGCGTTAGATGCGCGCGTGTCATCGTCAAAGCTGACCGAAGCCGAAGCCACGTGGCAAGCGAGCGTTGGCACCGCGGCGCAAGCGCAACGTGCCTACGAGATCGCAGAAGTGCGTTTTCGCGAAGGCATTTCTACACAACTCGAACTCTCAGAAACACGCGTGCAGCTGCAACAGGCGCTCGCCAATCGCGCCAGAGCCGCACGCGATTTACAGATCGCGCGTAAGCGACTCGAACTATTGCGTGATCTTCCATTGTCGTCCAGCTCCAACCCGCCAACAGGCTCTACTCCATGATGACCATGTCGCGCAATGCTGCGCCTATTTCGTTTGCTGTCGCTCTTGTCGGCAGTGTTGGGTTGCTGAGTGCTTGCAACAAACCCGCTCCTGCACCGGAAACGAAAGTTGCCGCGGTGCAAATGATCGGTCCCGACAACATCGCAGTGGCCAAGGTCGACACGCTGCGCAGCGGACCAACTATTTCCGGCACGCTCGTGGCTGATCGCGAAGCGCGAATTCGCGCCGAGATTGGTGGCGCGGTGTTGCAAACGCTGGTTGAGTCAGGGCAACGCGTCGGGGACGGCGCGCTGCTCGCGCGCATCGACGACGGCGTGCTGCAGGATGCGGCGCTTTCTGCGCGTTCTGCGGTCACCACGGCGACGGTGACGAGCGATCAGGCTGCGCGCGAGCTCAAGCGGTCAAAGACGTTACTTGCCGCAGGCGCGATTGCCGAACGTGATGCAGAAGGCGCAGAACGCGCGAATGTGAGTGCGCAGGCGCAACTGCTCGATGCGAAGTCACGGTTGGCGTCGGCGGAAAAAAACCTGAAGAACGCGATGGTGCGCGCACCATTCGCGGGCATCGTTGCCGAAAAGACGGTCAGCGCGGGAGATATCGTCGCGCCGGGCGCAGCGCTGTTTACGGTCATCGATCCCCGTAGCCTGCGCGTCGAAGCGTCGGTACCGACGTCGGCGTTGGCCGACGTAAAGGTTGGCGCGCCAGTGCAATTCACCGTGAACGGTTCCGATCGCAAGCTCGAAGGTCGCGTTACGCGCGTTAGTCCGATGGTGGATCCGCAAACGAAGCAGGTGAAGTTGCAGGCCTCGGTGCCGAACGCGCAGAACGCGCTGGTGGCGGGACTGTTTGTGCAGGGTCGCGTTGCGTCGGAAAAACGCGCAGGGATCTTAGTGCCTGACAAAGCCGTTGATCAGACAGGGATCACAACAAGCGTGATGCGTCTCAAGAACGGCAAGGTCGAGCGTGTGGACGTGCAGGTGGGATTGCGCGACGACGGCGCTGAACTGTTGGAGATTCGCACGGGACTCGCGGGCGGAGACACAGTGTTGCTTGGTGCGGCCCGCGGCATCTCGATCGGATCGCCAGTGTCCGTGTCATCGCCCAAGGACGCGTCGCCCAAGCAAGCGGCGCCGGCGCCCGCCGTGACCACACCCAAAAAGAACTAACCGAACATGTTCATCTCAGATTTCGCGATTAAACGCCCACTGATCACCGTCGTTGCGATGGTGACGTTGGTGGGCTTTGGGCTGGTCGCGTTGCTGCAGTTGCACACGGACGAATTTCCGGAAGTGCAGCCGCCTGTCGTGTTAACGACCATTGTGTATCCCGGTGCATCGCCGGAACAAGTCGAGCGCGAAATCCTCGAACCGGTCGAAGAAGCGATTCAGTCAATTTCTGGCGTGAAGTCCATTAACGCGGAATCGCGCGATGGCTTTGCACAGATCACGACGCAGTTCTTGTTCTCCAAAAACTTGCAAGAAGCCACGCAAGAGATTCGCGACGCGATCAGCACCAAGCGTCAGGATTTGCCGCAAGAGATGGAAGAACCGATTCTGAAGAAGTTTAGTCCGACGGATGTACCCATCGTCACACTGTCGCTGTTCTCGACGTCGCTCACACCGTCGCAGCTCACGCAGATTGCCGATCCGACAATCACGCGTGAACTGCGTTCGATTCCTGGTGTCGCCGACGTGCAGGTGACGGGGCAGGTGAAGCGTGAGCTCACCGTCAATCTTGATCCCGAGCGTTTGCAGTCGGCCGGCGTCAGTGTGCCGCAGGTGGTTGCGGCGCTGCAGACGGGAAATTTGGCAGTGCCTGTCGGGCGCGTGAACAGCGCGCTTGACGAGCGCACGATTCGTTTGCAGGGTCGCTTAGCGGGTCCACAGGATTTCATGGCGCTCGTGGTGGCTGAGCGCGCCGGTCGCGTGGTGCGCCTGGGTGATGTGGCGACCGCCGTCGATGGCACCGAAGAGCAGCGCTCGATGGCGTTGTACAATGGCAAGGACGCCGTCGGCATCGAAATCAAAAAGGCCAACGGCTACAGCACGACGCAGGTTGCCGCAGCCGTGTTTAAGAAGGTCGAAGAGCTGCGGCCGACGCTGCCAAAAGGCGCGCAATTTGATGTGGTGAAGAACAAAGGCCAGCGCGTGACGAATTCCGTCGACAACGTGCGGGATGCGTTGATCGAAGGCGCGTTGCTGACAGTGCTGGTGGTTTTTCTGTTCTTGAATTCATGGCGCAGCACGGTCATCACGGGTTTGGCGTTACCCGTGTCGGTGTTGGCCAGCTTTATCGCCGTGTGGGCGTTTGGATTCACGCTCAACACGATGTCGCTGCTGGGCTTGTCGCTCGCGATCGGTATTCTGATCGACGACGCGATCGTGGTACGCGAAAACATTGTACGACATGTGGAAATGGGCAAAGATCATTACACGGCGGCGCGCGAAGGCACCGACGAAATCGGTTTGGCCGTCGCGGCCACCACCTTCTCGATCATCGCCGTGTTCGTACCGATCGCGTTCTTACAGGGTGAGTCAGGACAGTGGTTCAAACCATTCGCGCTCACCATTGCATGCTCGGTTGCGGTGTCGCTGTTCGTGTCGTTCTCCCTCGACCCGATGCTGTCGGCCTACTGGCCCGATCCGCATCTCGAAGAGCATCAGAAGTCGTTTATCACCAAGCAGCTCGACAAGTTCAATCACTGGTTTAACGGATTGGCGACGGGCTATCGTCGAGTGATCGGATGGGCGCTCGATCACCCCAAGTCGATGGTG
>JANXUN010000315.1 GCA_025356185.1 Gemmatimonadaceae bacterium | reverse complement strand
GGCTTGGTGACGTAGTCGTCTGCGCCTGCGCGAAAGCCACGCACTTTGTCCGTTTCGTTGCCGAGGGCGGTGAGAACAAGCACGGGAGTGTCGACGCCTCGCGCGCGGAGCGTTTCGAGAATCGAGAACCCGTCGACGTCTGGCAACATAAGATCGAGGACGATGAGCGCGGACGAACACTCGGTCGCAATGCGCATGCCGTCGGAGCCGGTGTGCGCGACCGAGGTGGAATAGCCTTCAAACTCAAGGTTCTGCTGCAACCCGGTCGCCAGCAGTTTGTTGTCTTCGATGATCAAGACGTGTGACGCGTTCATGCGGCGCTCCGCGTCGTGGCCGGTAACCGCACTACGAATCGTGCACCGCGACTGTTCGCGTCGCGCGCTTCGCACGTCGCGCCTCCCCCCATGGCTTCGACAAGTTCACGCACGATGGTAAGTCCCAGTCCCGACCCCCCTTTCGAGGTGAGTCCATCGTCGACGCGCTCAAACGGCAACCAAATGCGTTCGCGATTCGCGAGCGCAATGCCGGGGCCTTCGTCTTCTACGACGATGCGAATCGAATTCTGATCGCGATCGACACGGGTGCGCACGACTTGTGCGGTCGGGCCGTATTTCACGGCGTTGTCGAGCAAATTGAGCAACACCTGTCGCAGCGCGTCGGGATCGCCCATGGCGCCGTACACGTCCGATGCCACGTGAACGTCGAGTGTCACCTGCGACGAGTGTGCAAGCGGCGCGAATTGCGCTGTCGTTTCACGCACGAGCGATTCGACCGATAAAAATTCGTGACGTAACGACGCGCCGCCCTGCTCAATGCGAGCGAACCGCAACACGTTATCGACCAGACGCATGAGCCGTCGCGCCTCTTGGACGATGGCACCGGTTGCCAACGCGCGTTCACTGTCTGAACGCACGCGTCCCAGTTGCAACGTTTCGGCGAACAGCAAGATTTGGGCGAGCGGTGTGCGCATTTCGTGTGACACGCTCGACGTGAAACCGGAACGTTGTTGCGCCCACGCGTGCTCTCGGCGCATACGATGCAGTAGCACCGCGGCAACAGCGATGGTGAGCGACAGCAACGCGAGTAACAGCGAGAGAATCAGCTGCGGCTGCACAGACAACATCGCCGGGCTGTCAGGTTCCGCCGACAATCGTACTGCAGCGACGAGCGGCGCGAAGCCGTCCACGGTGAACATGCTTGCGGCGAGTTCACCGAGTGAGTCCTGACGCATCGACACGGCGTTCGGCGAGCGCGCGCGAATCGACAATAGCATGCCGGCGCTGTCTGCCGCTCGCGCGAGCACGGGGTTGTTCGCGAGTACGCGCGATGCGAACGCACGCGTCGCGTCGCCGCAGGCAACGCCACTGCGCTGACACGCATCAACCAGTGTGGCTCGTGCCGGCACGTCACGCGCCAGAGCGGACGCTGCCGCTGATGCCAGCAACGCTGCCGTTTCGTGTTGCAGACGTTGCGTCGTTTGCTGCTGCAAACGCGCAAGTCCAAATGACGTGAGCACCAACCACACGAGCAACCCGATGGTCAACGTAACTAAGACGGTGAATGCCGTGGACGGCGATCGCGATCCGCGAGACGCAGGGGCGAGCATAGGGGAACACTCCGAAGGGTCGACGGTAGGACTATGTCAATTAGACAGCCTGGTGCGTCACAGTGGGAGGGGAGACTGTCCGCGTTTTGTGAAATCGCCGCAGGGGCGCGACACTCTATCGGGAGCCTGCCATGCAACCGCGATTCGTTTCTACGCTGCTTTCCGCTGTCAGCCTCGCGACCATCGCATGCGAGCACACCCCAACAGAAGTGGCCATTGCCGATCACGTGATCGTTGCCACAAACAGGTGTGGCGCTGCCGACGGCCCCACGGTCGAGATCTATGTGATTCCGCCTGCGAACTCAGGTGACGAGCTGCCGCCATCGGCATCTCATTTTCGCATCGTGATCCCGACCACGCGCATCGCGCTCGGATCATTCTCGATGCCGATAACCAACGGTTCCACAGCGCAGCTCGTTGACGCTACCGCATCACGCTGTTCCAGCAACAGCGACTGTCAATTCGCGTCGACGGGCGCCATCAAGGTGTCGTCAGCATCCGACGACGGTCCACTCGATGTTGAGTTGCACATGCTGTTTGCCAACGACCAATCGCTGACTATTCATCGCACCGCCGATTGGCGTCCACGATCGATACGCTGCGGATGAAGGCGTAGCGCGACCTCCGAGAGAGAGAGGTTCGCACTGTCCGAATAGGAGAACGTGCGACACATTGGGTCGATCGCGACATTTGTCGCTCAGGACAGACCCTTTCACCGTCGATCTCATGCGCGCCTATCTCACGGAGTTTATCGGCACCTTCTTTTTGGTGCTCACCATCGGACTCTCGGTCACCGGCGGATCAGCGATGGCGCCTCTCGCGATTGGACTCGCGCTCATGGTGATGGTGTACGCTGGCGGCGCGATCTCGGGCGCGCACTACAATCCCGCCGTCTCCCTCGCGGCGCTCATGCGTGGTGCGCTCTCCGCCAACAAGTTCCTACCGTATGTGGTCGCGCAGATCGCTGGATCTACTGTCGCCGCGCTGATGGTGCGGGTCATTACTGGTAAGACATTCGCGCCCGCGCCAGGATCGGGCGTCTCGGCGATCGCCGCACTGTTGGTCGAGATCCTGTTCACGTTCGCACTGGCGTATGTCGTGCTCAACGTCGCTGTCTCCAAGCGCGCCTCCGGCAACTCCTACTTTGGACTGGCGATCGGCATGACCCTCGCGGTGGCCGCGTTCGCGGGCGGCGGGATTTCCGGTGGCGCGTTTAACCCAGCGGTCGGTATCGGGCCGATCATCATCCACGCCAGTATGGGCGGCGGCGACTGGGCCAGTTTGTGGCTGTACATCGTCGGACCGATCGTCGGTGCCGCGCTCGCGGCCATCGTGCACGGCTTCCAAGAGTCGGCCGAATAAGCGGTTTCGAGCACGCGTAAACGCGTGGTGTGCGCAGATCGGGCCCGGTCTGCGCGCATCTCGTTTCGTGATATGTCACACACGTTCGCGGGATCAATTTTTGTGGATAAATAGACGCCCTTCACGGCACCGTGAACTTCGGTCAACTCCATTGCAATTCACGGGTTGCGCTCTCATGGCGAAAGTGTATTCTACGCCCGATCCACATCGCAAAGACTCCAGACTGCGCGGACCGTTTTTGGTGACGGTGTTCGCCGCAACCTGACATTTGGCTGCTTCGGTTCGCCGGCTTGCCGGTTCGCCGAGGCGACGGCCGCCCACCTCATGCCCGCTAGAGCCCCGTATGGAGCTTCCCCGGATGACCTTCGAGTTCGAAGAGAGCGCCACGCAAAACGCCCGCATGAAAGTGGTGGGTGTCGGTGGTGGTGGCGGCAACGCCGTCAATCGCATGATCGAAGAGCAGCTTGAAGGTGTCGAGTTCATTTCCGTCAACACCGACGCCCAAGCGCTCTTAAACTCGAAAGCCGATGTCAAGATTCAGATCGGCAAAAAGCTCACGCGTGGCCTAGGCGCTGGCGCGCGTCCAGAAATCGGACGTCAAGCCATCGAAGAAAACCGCGAAGATGCAAAGCGCGTGTTAGGGAACGCTGACCTGGTGTTCGTCACCTGCGGCATGGGCGGCGGAACCGGTACTGGCGCCGCGCCCGTGATCTGCCAACTCGCGCGCGAAGCTGGCGCGCTGACCGTCGGCATCGTCACGCGTCCGTTTTTGTTTGAAGGGCGCAAGCGTATGCGTCAGGCCGAAGAAGGAATCGCTGAAATGCGCAAGCACGTCGACACGATGATCATCGTGCCGAATGAGCGGTTGCTCGCCGTTGTCGGAAAAGGCATTCCGTTTCACGAAGCACTGAAAAAAGCCGACGAAGTGTTGCTGCACGCGACACAAGGCATCTCGGTGTTGATCAGCGAAACCGGTTTGGTAAACGTCGATTTTGCCGACGTGCGAACCGTGATGCAAAACGGCGGATCCGCACTCATGGGCACGGGTATCGGACGCGGCGACAATCGCGCAACCGAGGCTGCGCAACAAGCGATCGCTTCGCCGCTGCTCGACAACGTGTCGATTTCTGGCGCAACGGGCGTGCTCGTCAACATCACCGGCGGCGAAGATCTCACGTTGGGCGAAGTGCATCAGATCAACGATATCGTGCATGATGCCGTGGGAGACGATGCCGAAATCATCTTTGGCGCCGTGCACGAACCGGCAATGATGGGTGAGATTCGCGTGACCGTCATCGCGACGGGATTCGATCGGGTGGTGCAGGGTGGACTGAGCCACGGGCAAGGTCGATTCGACGGTGGACATCACGGCGGCAATAGCGCGCACACGTCGCGCGGGCCCAGCAACAGTCCCTTTGGTGGTACACGCGGTGACCCGCATATGCCGCACACGGGTGTGAATCAGCCTGCTGCATCGCAGCCATCGGTGTTGCCGTTCCCAACAAATCCGCGAAACACGCCGCGGCCGGCCGGTCCGCCAGCGCGTCCGGCGTGGGAAAACGCGACACCGCGGGCGCCGCGGCCGTCGTCGCCAACCGCTCCGTCGTCCAGCAACGAGATTGATGACATGGAAATTCCGACGTTCATACGGAGACAGATGGATTGAAGCGGACGAGTGTCCGACTGCTCGTCGCGACGGTGTGTGTTGCGGTTGGAGCAGGAGCGATCAAACTCGGACGTCCGGTCCCCGAACGCCCCGCGGCGAGTGTACTCGACGCGGGGTCGCGTGCTTCCAGAGCCCCGCTCTGGCGAACGCGAGTCGACACGTTGCGCAGGGGCGAGCCGCTATTGAGGGTGCTGGAGCGCGCGGGCGTCCCACGTGGCGACGCGACGCGGGCATTGCAAGCCGCTTCAAGTCTCGACGCACGAAAAATTCGCGCAGGCACAACAATCACGACGCGCGCACTCGACGACTCAGCACCGTCGGAAATTATTTTTCAGTTAGCGATCGATCGGCTGTTGCGAATCAGTCGTTCCGCATCGTCTTGGACCGAGCGCGAAGAGCGACTTGCATGGACGACGGATACAGTCGGTGTCGACGGCGTGGTGCAAAGCACGCTCATTGATGCGGTCGAACGTGCCGCCTCGTACTTCCCGACGAACAAACGCATCGAAATCGCGTACGCGTTAGCCGACATCCTGGAATATCGCGTCGATCTGAGTCGCGATTTGCAAAAAGGTGATACGATTCGCGTACTGCTGGAACGACAGCGCGCAGCAAACGGGTTGGTGCGACCCGGCAACATCCTCGTCGCGCGACTCACGGTTGACGGTCGACGCGTCGAGACGGTGCGATTCGGCGCGTCGCGCGACGGTGCCACCGTGCAAAAGGACGCACCGCACGCAGAGTACTTTGACGGCGACGGCAAGTCGATGCGTGCGGAGTTTTTGCGCGCCCCCGTCGCATTTCGGCGAATTTCTAGCGTGTTCGGTCTGCGAAAGCATCCGATTCTCGGCATTTGGCGCGCACATGAAGGCACCGACTACGCGGCGTCCGCCGGCACTCCCGTGCGTGCCATTGGAGACGGGATGGTGATTTTCGCTGGGTGGAAGGGCGGATACGGTCGCCTCGTTGAAATCCGCCATCGCAATGGCGTGATTACGCGATATGGTCATCTGCAAAGCTTCGCTGCGGGCATTCGTGCCGGTGTACCCGTGCATATTTCCAACACGATTGGTCATGTTGGACAAACCGGTCTGGCCACCGCGCCGCACCTGCACTT
>JANXUN010000575.1 GCA_025356185.1 Gemmatimonadaceae bacterium | reverse complement strand
GCCAGCCTGTCGCTGATCGCTGACCACCTAGAACGACGCGATCTGCTGCGCAGCAAGCTGCGAAGCGCGCTGATTTACCCAACGATTCTCGGTGCGGCCTCGACAGTCGGTATTGTGGTGATCTTGTTGCTTGTGGTGCCGCGATTTGCCGGACTCATCGCCGAGACCGGCGGCACGCTGCCGGCAAGCACCCGTGCGCTGGTCGCGATCAGCAGCGTGGTAACACACTACGGCTGGGTGCTTCTTATCCTGTTGGTATTGGGCGCCGCGCTTTTGCAGCGTTGGCTCGCGACGGCGAGCGCGCGGCAAAAATATCATGAGCGACGGCTGTCTTGGCCGTTGGTCGGTGCATTGGAACGCACGCGGGCCGCGGCGAGTTACGTGGGAACACTCGCGGTCGCGCTTCGGTCAGGTGTGTCGATGCTGGACGCGATGGCGCTCGCGCGTGCCGTCGTCTCGAACCAACAGCTGTCCGCGCAGATGCTCGAAGCCGAGTCGCGGGTGCGCGGTGGAGCACGTCTTTCCGATGCGCTCGCTGGCACGCTTCCGCCTCTCGCGGAGCGCCTGCTCGATGCCGGTGAGAGTAGCGGGGATCTGGCGGGAATGGCCGCGCGCGCCGCCGATGCATGCGACGCGGAGGCGCAACAGCGAGTGGCCCAGGCGGTGACGCTGATAGAGCCTGTCATGATACTTGGGTTTGGCGGCGTCGTTGGATTCGTGGCACTGGCCTTGCTCCAAGCTATTTACGGTCTTAACGCGCAGGTTCCCTAGTCGTCCACCAAAGCGCGCGCTCGGTTTGGGTCTTCCCGTTGCGGTTTGGCCTCAAAAAAGGTGTAAATGTCACAGACTGCGAGACGGGACCGCATTAGAGTTAAGGCGGTGTATCATCAAGTGTTGACATGTACGGCATTTGTTCCGACCGTTCCAGCATCGTTGTCGTCATACTATTACCGGTGATCACTATGCCCTCACCTTCGGACGTCGAGAAACTTGATCAGGGAGTCGCGAGCGGCACCATCGCTCCTGATGACGCTGGCACTTCGAAGTCGCGAGACGCGGTACCGAGTCGACGTCGATTTTTTGCGCTCGGGGCAAGCGCGGTCGCCTCTGTTGCCGGTGCCAGTGTGCTCGGCGCGCAGTCTGGAACGCTTCGCGGCAAGCCGATTCCTACGACGCCCGCGGCCGGCGCGAAGCTCGATCCGTCCACCGATTGGAGAGATCCCGTGCTGCGCCTCGTTCGTCGCATCACGATGGGGCTAGAGCCCAACGAAGTCGCGCTCGCGCGGTCGCTTGGGTACTACGGCTATCTGGAGTATCAGCTCAACGCGAGTGCGATCGACGATGGCGCCAATGAAACGCTCGTGGCGCAGCGCATGCCGATGATATCGCAGACGTACGCGCAGCTCAAGACGGCCGATGGTGGTGAAGTGTACAGCCAATTGGCGGATGCGATGGTCCAACGGGCCGCATTCTCCAAGCGTCAGCTGCAAGAACGGATGGTCGAATTCTGGAGCGATCACTTCAACGTGTTGTTCGACAAGATCGGCAATTTGAAGATTGATGATGATCGCAACGTGATTCGCCCCAATGCACTCGGAAAGTTTCCGGCGATGTTGCGCGCGAACTCGCAAAGCCCCGCGATGCTGGGCTATCTCGATCAGCAAAGCAGCAAAAAGCCGACGCCCAATCAGAATTACGCGCGCGAAATCATGGAGCTGCACACGCTCGGCGTAAACGGCGGCTACACGCAAGATGACGTGGCGCAGCTGTCGCGCATTCTCACGGGTTATTCGTACGACGGCAATGGGTTGTTTGTGTATCAGCCGACATTTCACGACTTCACGGCGAAGACATTTCTGGGCACGACCTTTCCAGCGATGGCGTCTACGGCAACGGCGCAGTTCAAGTCGGAAGCCGATACCGCGCTCACGATGCTCGTGAATCACCCGTCGACGGCCAACTTTATCGCGACCAAGATGGCGAAGTGGCTGCTGTCGTACACGCCGCCGCAACAAGTCATCGACGATACGACGGCCAAGTATCTATCGACTGGTGGGGACATCAAGGAAATGATTCGCGTCATTCTGACGTCGAAGAATCTGATGGCTGCGCCGGCCAAGTTTAAACGGCCATACCATTTGTTGGTGTCGTCACTGCGTGGCATGGGCGTCGAAGTCGCAAACATTCGCAGCACGCGCCAACGCGTGGACGTGATGGATCAACAGCTGTTCTACTGGGAGCAGCCCGACGGCTACACCGACAAGATCACCTGGTGGAGCGGACTCGCATCGCAGCGGTGGAACTGGGCAACGTTCATTTCGAACCAAAACTCGGCCACGACGACACGCGTGAACACCACGGCAAACTTTCGCGCCCCGTCGGACACGGCTGAAGGCGTGGTGAATCAGGTCAATGTGCGGATGTTTGGCGGGGAGATGCCACTTTCGTTGTCGTCGTCGCTGATCGGATATCTGAAAGGCGGTACGTACAGTGACACACGCGTTCGCGAAACCATCGCGCTTGCCGCTAGTAGTCATCAGTTCCAGTGGTACTAGGATGACCACGATTTCGCTGCTGCTCGGCGCGCACGTGCGCCGCTCACGTTCGCTCAGGACTTCTCGCCATGCATGATGACGAACAGCACGATACGGGCTGCAAAGAATACCGCACTCTCGCGCGTCGCGATTTTCTTGCGACTGGTGCCGGTTTCGCCGCTGCAGCAATTTTGCCGTCGTGGTTACCGCGCGTCGTGCTCGCGCAGAGTGCGTCTTCGCGCGATGTGATTTTGTCGGTCTTTCTTGCCGGTGGCATGGACGGCATGTCGTTAGTCGTGCCGTTCGGTGATCCGGACTATTACACAGGACGTCCGAATCTCGCAGTGCCACGTCCTGATGCGGCTGGAAGCGGACCCAAAGCCACGGCGCTCGACAACTTCTTTGGATTCTCCCCTGGAATGGCGCCGTTGTATCCGGCGTACGCGGCCGGCGATTTGCTCGTCGCTCACGCAACGGGATCTGTCGATACGTCGCGCTCGCACTTTGATGCGCAGCGCTACATGGAAATTGGTAAGCCGCAGGACCTAAACTTGGTGACCGGATGGCTGGGTCGGCATTTAGCGACGTCGACACCGGTTCGTTCAACCGCTCCACTGCGTGCGCTTGGACTCACCAGTGGCATTCCACAGACGCTCGTAGGTGGCCCCAAGACGCTGCCCATCGCCAATCCGGCGGCGTTTCGGATCGACGGACAGTCGACCACGGCAACGGCCCGCGCGGCATTTCTGGCCGACAATTACGCGCCGACGATCAATCCGGTGAGTGCAAACGCGCTCGATACGACGAACACCATTTCGTTGCTTGGGTCCATCAACTTTGCGGGGTACACCACGCAGAATGGCGCAGTGTACCCAACCACGAGCTTTGGTAACGCACTTAAATCGACGGCGGCACTGATCAAGGCAGACGTGGGCGTCGAGGCTGTGCATGCGTACTTGGGGGGATGGGACACGCACACGCAGCAGGGTGCGATTTCCACTCTTGATGGTGGTTACATGCACACCCACATGATGGAGCTGTCGCAGTCGTTGTTTGCGTTCTACCAAGACGTGATTAACGGCACATCGGCCTCGAGTGTGACAGTGGTTATCGTGTCAGAGTTTGGTCGCAACGCGCGCGAAAACGG
This sequence comes from Gemmatimonadaceae bacterium, assembly GCA_025356185.1. Taxonomy (GTDB): domain Bacteria; phylum Gemmatimonadota; class Gemmatimonadetes; order Gemmatimonadales; family Gemmatimonadaceae; genus Gemmatimonas. Next base: position 3,489 of record JANXUN010000575.1, on the reverse strand, counting down.
CGACCGCGGCACAGATCATGGACGCGGCAATGTGGCGTTCGCGATGGGCAAAAAGATCAACGGCGGTCGGGTGTTGACCAACGGATGGCCCGGGCTCGCGCGAGAGAATCTGGAATCGGGTCAGGATCTGCGTGTCACGCTCGATCACCGTCATATCTTGGCGGAGATTGTGAAGAATCGACTCGGCAATCCGAACTTGTCGGTGATCTTCCCGGACTTTGTGCCGACGTCGTACAACGTTACAAAACCGTAAACGGCGGGTTGGGAAATGGAAAACGCCGCACAGTGATGTGCGGCGTTTTTGTTTACACGGGAGTTGTTGGGAACCGGTTGCCAGTTACCATCTTCGCGTTACGGCGACACCACAATCACCCCGACCATCCCCGGGTGCACGGTGCACTCGTATTTGTAGACACCCATGGTTGGAAAGGTGCGTGACACCGTCGTGTTTACCGTCACGAGAATGTCAGTTGGTGATCCGGCTAAGCGCGGATTCCAAATCACATTGTGATCGATGGACGTGAAGAAAAAGCGCACGTTGCCCCCGACTTTTACCGTGGTTTGAAACGGCACAAACTGTTGCGGCAGCATTGACACATCTGCGGATTGCGGTGCGTTCGCGACGGCGGTGACCGTCAGGGCTGTGGTCGCACTGATGGTGTTCGTGCCGTCGGCGATGCTTATGCCGATCGTCGTTGAACCAACACCGATGCCTTGAACGCCGCCGCTGTTGGAAATCGTTGCCACGGTTGTGTTGCTGCTGGTATACGTGACCGTGCGATTGCCAATCGCGACCACCGCGCCAAGTGCATCGCGCCCTTGTATTGTTGCCTGCGTGCCCTGACCAATTTCGACGGGCGAGTCGGCGACGGTCACCGTTGCCGCGGACAACACACCAGCGCCCGACGTGACCGTGATGACGACTGTTCCTGAGACGGTGCCAGACGTCGCGCGAATTGTGGTTGTGCCTGCGGCGACGCCGGCCACCAGACCGCTCGCACTCACCGTGGCGATGTTGGTCGCACTGCTGTTCCACACAATCGACGCGGTACTCAGCGTGCTATTGTCGCTTGCACGCGCGACCGCGGTGAGTTGCACCGTTTGCTGCGCGGTGATCGCTTGCGTTGGAGCGGTCACGTCAACGCGAGAGATGGTCACGATGGGCGCAGCAGTGTCGCCGCCGCTGCAGGACGCCAGTACACCGACCGCAGTGAGTGCGCCAATTGCGCACACGCTTCGAATCGCGATACGGCATATCGCCGCGACGCGCATCGTCGTTCGCAACACGACAACTGTCACCGAGGCGCCCGTGAGGCAGGCGCGTCGGGCTTACCACCCGGGTGCCACTCGGGCTTGGGACCTTCTGCGAGCAAGCGGAGCGCGCGCGCGGTGGCACCGATCACTTGCGCCATGTGCGGCGCATCGATGATGGACGGTTCGTCTTTGGGGTGGTGATACGGCGTGAGCAAGTTGTATGAAGAAAGCGAATGGGCCGGGATACCAATGCGCGCAAACGCGACGTTGTCACTCCGCTCAAAGAAGCGTTGGGTGGGGCGCGGATCGGGGACCAGCGGAATGCCGTTGTCAGCCAAAAGATCACCCATAGTCGAACGCTCGTACCCCGTGAGCCACGCTTTGCCAAATCCGCCGGCAAGAGAGTCGACGTGCGCAATCATCTCGACGTTAAGATCGACAACCGTTTTTTCGAGCGGGCGTACGGGATGTGCGATGTACCACCGCGTGCCAAACCCTCCCACTTCTTCGCCAGTGATCGCCATAAACACAATCGTGCGTTTCGGCTTGGGACCTTGGCGCAACGCTTTCGACATCTCGATAAGGGCCGTTACGCCGGATGCGTCGTCGTCAGCGCCGTTGTTGATGGAATCTCCGTCCACTGCACGACCAAAGCCAATGTGATCATAGTGCGCTGTGACGAGCACGATTTCGTCTTTGAGCAGTGGATCACTGCCTTGCAGTACGCCAACCACGTTTGCGGACTGCATGCGATTGGCTGAGGGCAACGAATCCCATTGTGCCCACGATGCAACGGCGCCTGGCCGCGCTTGCGCAGACTGCACGACGCCCGACCCCGGCATCATCTGCTGCGGCGCCGCGCGCTGCAGCGGAATGCGCTGCAAATAGGTGCCTGAATCTCCCGCTGGCGTCAGTCCTGCGCTCTTGAATTGCGCCGCGATCCACTTCGCCGCGCGCGCCTCACCACGCGATCCGGTAAAGCGTCCCTCCATCGAGTCGGCAGCAAGAATATTGATATCTTTTTGAATGGTCGCCGCATCAAACTTGTCGGCAAACACCGCAGCCGGCTTCCCGATCGTTCGAGGCACGACATCGGCAACGATCGCGAGCCACTGCTTGCTGGGACTGACCGCAACACGCGTAATGTTGTTCAGATGCGCGAAGCTGAAATCAGCGATCTGCGTCCAACTGGTCGCACCGCGGCGCCACGCGTACAACTTGGTGCCCTGCCCCATAACGATCGTCGTGCTATCCACCCACGCCATGTCTTCAGCTTTGTCCACGGTTTTTACGAGCGTATCGGCACGCTTGGTAATCGGATCGAGTTGCATCACATACCAGCCGTTTGCGCCTTTTTGGACGTAGCTCACGCGTGTGGTGCCGGGAATGCGATGCAGCGATCGACCGATGTCACGCGCGACCACGGTGCCACCGGCGCGTCCAACGACACCGATTTGCAATGTTGCCGGAACGCCGCGCGTGCCGAGCACGAACATCGCCCACGTCGAATCGTCAGCTTGCGCGAAGTAGCCAACAGGTTTGATATCGGGAAAGAGCACCGTCGGCGCGGATGTATCGAGCGGCATTCGCCACAGTCGCTGTGACGAGTCGGCCTCAACGCGAATCACCGCGACGGCGTTTCCACTCATGGGAAATGCAGAATATTCGCTCTCGGGCGACGTGAGTCGCGCGGGCACCGAGAGTCCGGTATTAAAATCGTATCGATAGATGTCTGAGGGACCGTTGTTGCGCACCGACGTGTAGAACAGCTCGCGCGAGTTGGCGGAAAACGACGGTTGATTGTCGTAGCCGTCGCGTCGCGTCAAGTTGGCGGGAACGCCCACCTTCACGTCGCCACTGGACGTCGTGAGTGGCACGAGAAAGACATCAGGCGTTGTTGGCGGTCCTGCAGGCTGCGTCGCCGCAGCGCGAGCGGGTGTCGCCACCACTTGTGCGCCCAGCAACATCGGAATTGAGACGAAAGCCGCAGCGGCAAACGTTTGTGGACGCGCAAGACGTCGAGCCAACCACCAGTTTGTGTGAGTCATGAGAGAAAGGTACGAAGTTTACGGTTGCGCGGCACGTCCTATTACGGAGAGTCCCATTCGAGTGGCGACCCTCCTTTTCACGCTCGGCATGTGCGCGATTTTGATCGGCTGTCACGACGCCGGACGCGTAGTGGCGCCTCCGCCGGTGACGGTGGGCGCGGTGGCCTCGCTGTCGGCCAATCCTGCG
>JANXUN010000256.1 GCA_025356185.1 Gemmatimonadaceae bacterium | reverse complement strand
ATGGCGGCTATCAAGTGATGCAGGGCACGATGACCGTCGGCATGCTGGTGGCGTTTCAATCGCTGCAAGCGAGCCTGCTCAAGCCCGTGCAACGCTTGCTGGCGCTCGGCACGGAGCTGCAAGAAGCCGTTGGTGAGATTTCTCGCCTGGATGACGTGTTGAGAAATCCGATTGATCCATTAGTGCGAGCCGATAGTGCAGCGCCCGCCGATGCCATGGCCGAACGCGATCGTGATCGCGCACGACGCGAACGTCCCGCGCTCACGGGACGCGTCGAACTGCGCAATGTGACTTTCGGCTATTCGCGACTCGCTCCGCCGTTGCTGACCGATTTCAGTTTGTCGCTCGCACCGGGTTCACGTGTGGCGCTGGTGGGAGCGTCAGGGTGCGGGAAGTCCACGCTCAGCAAATTAGTGTGCCGGCTGTACGAGCCGTGGCAGGGTGAAATCCTTTTTGACGGTGTGCGCTCGACGGAACTTGACCGCACCGTTTTTAGCGCGTCGGTCGCGTTCGTCGATCAAGACCTTGCAATGTTTGAAGGCACCATTCGCGAAAACTTGACGTTGTGGGATTCGAGCATCCCGGAAATGCAAATCATTCAAGCCGCGAAGGACGCGCTGGTGCACGACGTAATCACGAAGCGGAATGGTGGATACGATCATGTCGTGGCCGAGCGTGGTGCAAACTTTAGTGGCGGTCAACGGCAGCGATTGGATATCGCGAGGGCGCTGTGCGGCAATCCGCGGATTCTGGTGTTGGATGAGGCGACCAGCGCGCTCGATACAGTCACAGAAGAACAGATCGATCGCAATATTCGTCGTCGTGGGTGCACTTGCCTCATTGTCGCACACCGACTGAGTACTGTGCGCGATTGCGACGAGATAATTGTGCTCGACAAAGGCGTTGTTGTGCAGCGCGGAACGCATGAATCGCTGCTGCGCGAGCCAAATGGGCATTACGCACAGTTGCTCGAAGTCCGCACACACGAGCACGACAACGCCGCGTGACATGACGAGCACTGCGTTTGGAAATGGCGAAATCATCGCTGCTGGTAGCAACGCACCCGTGTTGCTCGACGAGGTCGAGCGCGCGTGGCTTGTGATGGGTGGTGCGATGGACGTGTTCGCTGTGCCAGTGCGTGACGGCAACATCGTCGGCCCTCGCGAGTTCGTATTTCATGTCGAGCCCGGCGCACTGTTGTTGGGGTGCGGTGTTGATAGCGACAGTGGCTTGACGTTGATGGCCGTCGGCGGAGCGGACGGGTCGGTGATACCAATGGCGATCGCGGATGTGCGCGATTACGTGCGATCGCACCCTGCGGTTGGCATGGAGTTAATCGATCAGTACATTCGCACGGTGTCGTTGGCGTTCGGTGAGCGCAGCGCGCCACGCTTAGATGTACTCGCCGATGACGACGACGAATTGGTATTGAAATCTGGCGGCGTCATTGGTTCGCGTCGCGATGTCGTGTGGCTTTCGCTCGACCACGGCGCCGTGCAGCTGTTGGGTGAGCCCGATCTCGCGTGGGCACCGGGTGCGCTCCCGTTTCCACTCGCACCCGGCAGCTGGCTCGCCGGCGACAGTGACTTGGGACTCGGCGCGCGATTCTCACTCGTCTCGATTGCATCGCTCGTTGAACGCGAACAGTTGTGGCCGAGTGTCGCGCGCTTTCAGTTCTGGTTGTTGAACTGGGCCACGCTCGTTGTCGACCAACAGCGTAAGGCGCGCGCCACTCAGCTGGGCGCGCGCATTGACGCCGATCACGACGCACAGCGTGATGCACTGATCGCGTTGGCAGCGATTCTCACACCCGGTGAAGGGAGGAGCGATCGCAAAGCGGGTCTGCCATTGCTCGCCGCAATGCAAATGGTGGGCGATACGCAGGGTGTGACGTTTCGCGCGCCACGTGCGGGGCTCAAGGTCAACGATGTGTACAACGCCGCGCGCGAAATCGCACATTCATCGTCGGTGGGGCAACGGCGCGTCAAGCTTTCTGCGGGATGGTGGAAGCACGACGTTGGGCCGCTGCTCGGGTTCATCGAAATGCGATCGATGAACTTTGGATCGTCTGATGCGACGGGCCACGACATCGAATTATTGCCAGTCGCACTTCTGCCCACCAAGACAGGAACGTACGAGATCGTCAACACTGAGACGGGCTCGCGTTCGCAGATGACCGACGAGTTGGCGCAACACGTCGCGGCATTCGGTGTGCAGTTTTATCGCGGGTTACCCTCGACCGCAGTGGCCGTGCGCGATCTGTGGCAGTTTGCGACGTTTGGCGTAATGAATGACGCCAAGCTCATCGTGTCCGCGGGTTTTGCGGGCGCCGCGGTGGGCCTGTTGATGCCGCTTGTGACTGGCTACCTCTTCGACGACGTCATTCCGAGCGCAGACGGGAGTGCGCTCGCGAATGTATTCACCGCGCTCGTGGTCGCGGCAATCGCGGCCGCGGCATTCGATGTCACGCGCGCCGTGGCGGTGATTCGCGTGCATACGCGCATCGGAAGCGCGATGCAGATGGCCGTGCTCAATCGCCTGCTGCATTTGCCGGCGACGTTTCATCGACAATACGCGTCCGGTGACTTGGGACTGCGCGCACTCGGCATCAATACCATTGGCAAGCAGCTCGGAAGCGCGACGTTATCGGCAGTGCTTAGCAGCGTCGCCAGCGCCGCGTCGTTTTTTCTGCTGTTTTACTACAGTGTCCCGCTCGCGCTGTTGGCCACGGGCGTTGTGGCGTTAAACATGTCGGTGACGGTGGTGGTGTCTCGTCTCGCCATGCGCAATGCGCGCGCATACCAGAAAGCGACGGGAAAATTATCTGGACTTGTGCTGCAACTGTTGGAAGGCGTCGCGAAGATTCGTGTCTCTGCAACAGAGTCGCGCGCCTTCGCGAAGTGGTCGACCGGTTTTCGACAACAGCAGGAACTCGCGTTTCGTGTTGGCTTGTTCACGATGCATATAAACGTGCTCAACGTGATGCTGGAGATCCTTGGCTCCCTCGCCATCTTCTGGTTGTATGCGAAACTCTCCGCGTCGCCCAGCGGCGGACTGTCGACTGGAACGTTTCTCGCATTTAGCGCGGCGTTCGGCACGTTTTTAGCAGCGGGTGCGGCGTTGTCTCAAGTCATCGTGTCGCTTGTGTCGATGGTGCCAACGTGGGAGCGCGGAAAACCGATCCTTGAGACGCTGCCAGAAGTCGATGCAATGCGCCCCGATCCGGGCGAAATCACGGGACGGATCGAAGTAAGTCATGTGAACTTCGCGTACTCCGTAGAGGGACCGGCAATTTTGCATGATGTCTCGATTGACGCAAAGCCTGGCGAGTTTGTCGCTCTGGTTGGGCCGTCTGGGTCGGGCAAGTCGACGCTGCTGCGCATTCTGTTAGGCTTCGATACGCCGCAAGCAGGTTCGGTGCGATTCGACGGACACGAACTGTCTGCGGTTGATGTCGGTGCCGTGCGTCGACAAATCGGTGTCGTGTTACAAAGTGCAACGCTCACAGCAGGCGACATCTACAGCAACATCGTTGGCGCCTCATCACTGACCCTCGCTGACGCATGGGAGGCCGCACGCATGGCTGGTCTCGAGGGTGACTTGCACGCGATGCCGATGGGCATGAACACGATTGTGTCCGAAGGGGGCGGTGGACTTTCTGGAGGTCAGCGTCAACGCTTGCTCATTGCCCGCGCGCTGGTCACACGACCACGCATGTTGTTCTTTGACGAAGCCACCAGTGCGCTCGACAATCGCTCGCAACGTGTCGTCACCGAGAGCGTCGACCAACTGCATGCGACGCGCGTGGTGGTGGCGCATCGCCTGAGTACGATTCGCCACGCCGATCGGATCGTGGTGCTCGATGCAGGGCGGGTGGTGGAGTCTGGCAACTACGATGAGTTGATGGCAAACGACGGTTTGTTTGCCCGCATGGCTGCGCGGCAGGAGGCGTAATCGATGTCTCTCAACCGCATCCACCACTCGAGACGAGATTCAATTTCGCGCCGCCGCATGAACATCGCGCGCACGGTTTTCGCATGTGCGTCGTTGGTCGCCTTGCGTGAAGGGCGTGCGCAACGCGTGCCGCAACCGGTGACAGCGCCAGCGTCCGCACAGACGGGGGCGGAATTGCCAACGCGTTCCATCAACGAACTTATTCAAGCGTTGCCGGGACGGTTTATTCCGCTCGCGCAGTTGGTGCGCGCCGCGCTCGATCACGGCCTTGATGCGCAGCTCGCGAGCGCCGAACGACGCGTGATCGAGGCGGATGCAATGATCGCGGGTCGTGTGATTGATCCGACTCTGCAGCTCGCATCGGGTCTCACGTCCAACGGCACCGTCGACGCAACCGCGTTTCGTACCGCGCAGGCGCAAGTTGCGGGCACGCTTCCGTATGGTACACAGCTCTCCGCCGCACTGACGCGTGGGCCTGGCCGTGATATTGCGGGTACGTCGCTGTTCTCGCAACAAAACGTGTACGGGCTCGCGATCTCGCAACCGCTGCTGGACGGCTTTAATCAACGCACGACCGATTGGCGTGCTACACGCATTGAGCGAACTGCTGCTGTACAAACATTCGCGCGCGCACGCGAAAGCGTCGCCGCAGATATTGAACTGTTGTACTGGAACCTGGCCGAAGCACAAGCGAGCGAGGCGGTGTATCAACGCTCCCTCGAACTCGCGCAAACTCTGCTGTCGCGCAACACCGAACTTGCCAAACGCGATATGGTCGCCGAAGTCGATGTACTGACATCGCGCGGGGCGGTCGCACTGCGTACATCGACGCTCATCCAAGCGCGTCAAGCGCGACGCGACGCGTCCGATCGGTTGTTGTTCGCCGCGTACGGAGATCGTGCAAGCGAAGAAGTCTTGCGGGATTCGCTGCCTGTGAAATCGGTCGATACGCCCAGCGGCGCCGTGTCAGCGTCCGATCTGTCAAACGCGCTTTCGACCGCCACACGGCAACGCAAAGACTTGATCGCGGCGCAAGGTCGTCGCGAAGCAGCGCAACTTCGCGTGTCCCAGACTCGCAATGCGCTGCTGCCCGGACTGTCGTTTGAAGGGGGCTACTCATCAACTCCGCGTAGCGGGGTCGCGACAGACGGTTCATCACTCGGTCGCAACAACGCGTGGCGCGTTGGGCTCAGCGTGTCGGCCCCGTTCTGGAACTATGCCGATCGCGGCGGCGCGCTTCGTGCGAGCGCGGTGTTCGACGTGCAAGACGTGACTGTGCGCAGCACACTCAACACCGTCCAACTTGAAACGCGCGCCGCAGTGCGCGCCGTGCAGTCGGTGCGCGAACGACTCGCCGCCGCCGAACAAGCCGCCTCACTCGCATGGGATCAACTGCTCGCCGAACGCAAACGACTTGACCTTGGGCTCGGCGACTCGTTTCGACTGTTGCAAACGGAAGAAAACGCTGTGCGCGCACAGCTGGAGGCCGTGCGCGCACAGTACGAACTCGCGAGAGCGCAGGTACGCTTTCGTTACGCCACAGGAGTCAGCGCGATTCCGTAGCGCTTACTTCGCCTTCGACAACTCCATCACCGCACGCTGCAACAGCTGCACGCGGCCCTTGTCTGCCGCACCCGCCACATCGTTCGACAACGCCGTTGCCGACGCCGACAACGCCGCTGTGCGAGCTCCGCCACTCGCGCGCTCTGCGCTCGTGAGCTCGTTACGCACCGCTGCAATACGCGCCGCCGCGAGTCCACTGTTGCGCTCCAACTGATCCAAATACGCGCGCGTCAACGCGAAACTCGGCGGCCATACAAAATGCTTTTGTTCTTGTGCGTTGAACTCGTTGAATCGCACGGTCTTTGCAGCGTCAAGTTCGTTCTGCGACAGATACGGACTCGCGACGAGTTCGTGGACATCCATGCCGCGCTGTTCATCGGATGACACGATGACGCCGTTGTACCAATACGTTGACCAGTATCCACCACCGGGGCCGCGATCAAAGAACGCGATTTCGATGGGATGCGACGGATCGGTCCAGTCAAACACTGTCGCACCACCCATGTAAAACGCCTGCACCATGATGTCGCGTCCCGGCACGGGAATCAGGTTGCCGTTGTGCGCCGTGCAAATTTCATTGTCGGCTTGCGGAGCCGGCATCTTGTAGTAGCTCTTGAAGCTCAGTTTCGCGTCAGTGAGTGTGAAAATCGCGTTGCCACCCCACTCGAGTTTGTCCGTCGCGCGGCAACGCGGTGCGCTACCGCCGCCCCATTCGTCAGAGAACAGCAGCTTGCTGCCGTCGTTGCTGAACGTGGCTGAGTGCCAGAACGACATGTTGGAATCGGCAACTGATGTGAGACGCTTCGGATTTTTTGCATCGCGAATGTCGAACACCAATCCGTAACCCGCACACGCACCACCCGCATATCCGATTTCTGGATACGACGTGATGTCGTGACAACCGCTCTGTCCTGGGCCGTTATTGCGACCGCCACCACCACCGCCGCGACCAGCAGGCGGTGCGCCCGGTGGTCCAGCTGCGCCGGCCGGAGGACCACCCGCTGCGCCTGCAGCTACCGCACCCGGCGGTCCGCCACCAACGCCACCAACGCCACCCGCTGCGCCCGCAGCACCACCACGTCCACCGCGACCCCCACGTGCACCGGTATCAGATGGCGGCGGCGCATGCACCGTGCGTCCCTGCAAATCCGCGAGCAAGTGCGGTGAGTTGACAACTTTACTTTGTTCAGGATGCGCGAGCGGCACCTTGATCACTTCAATGC
>JANXUN010000566.1 GCA_025356185.1 Gemmatimonadaceae bacterium | reverse complement strand
TGTTGTAGTAAAATTGCGTTCCAGGCTCGAACTGCAGCGAGTCATCGGCAACGATGGCAATCAACGAATCAGGCGACAGATCCTGGCGCGACACTCGGCCAAATGGTGCGCCGATATCGGTGTAGCTTGGAATGCCCGAGGTGTGATTGAGTAAATAGCGAACGGGAATGGTGCGCCCGTGCGTCGAGAAACCGGGGATGTACTTATTCATGTTGTCATCAAGGCTGACAACATGTTTCTCGACCAACTGCATCACGGCTGCCGATGTGAACTGCTTGGTAAGTGAGCCAATACGAAACACTGTTTGGGGCGTGACCGGCAGTTGATTCTCGATATCGGCGAATCCGTAACCTTTCATGAGCAGTGTGTCGCGCCCTTTCACGACGGCAACGGCGATGCCCGCGACTTCAGCGCTCTTGATTGGTGCCGACGCGATGGAGTCGATGCGCGCCACGAGTGCAGCGCGTGCAGATGACTGGGCGCTGGCCACCGACGACAGCACCAGCAACACAACGAGCGGTATCGAGACACGTACTTGCAGTTTCATCGTTTCGTGATCTCCATGGTTCCGGCGACAGTTCCTGTGAGCGTAGGCATTCCTTCGATTTGGAGCACAACTGTTGGCGGCGACCCAGCCGCGAGTGGATCCGCGCCATCCATTATGAGAGTGAACGCACGCTCATCTCGCCCTACCAGCACGCGACCTGTGACAGTGGCCCAGTTGGGACCGGGTTGAAGAATTCCAAACGCGGTCGAATGAATTCGCTCACCGGTGGCAGTTGTAAATCGCAGACTTCCTGTTGCCACACGCCCGCTTTCACTCTGCGTCACGTCAATTGCCATAGCGGTCGCTACCGCTGCGCCTTCGAATTGCAGCGTCCCGGAAACACGCACATGTCTGGTGGCTTCCAGTCGTAACTCGCGACTGGGCATGTGCCCACTACGACGCATGGCCTCACCGCCGCGCGCACCTGTAACAACACCGTCGCGCAGCGCTACCACGCCGTTCACCAGCACCACGCGAATGCCTTCGGACTTGAGGCTGGGTGCCTCGTACGTGGCATGATCGATAACCGTCGCCGTATCAAACACCGCGATGTCCGCAGCCATGCCCGGCGCAATGACGCCGCGATCGACCATGCCTGTAATCGCCGCCGGCAACGCGCTCATCTTGCGTACAGCCTGTTCCCACGTGAGCACGTGCGTCTCTCGCACGTAATGGCCGAGAATGCGCGGGAATGTGCCGAAGCCGCGCGGATGCGCGCGCGTTTCCGTCCATGCGCCACAATCACACGCGATGGCGGCATCGGGATACTGCAGAATTTTGCGCAGATCGGTTTCGTCGCCAAACGAAAGTATGGCTGACGGAGATTCAGTTTCGAGAATCCTGACGACCGCTTCTCCGGGCGACTTGGCGCCCTGCTGCAGCATGATGGCCGAGAGTTTTCGTCCGGTCTCATTAAGTATGATGCCGGTGGCACCATTGAATCGTGCCGTGATGGCTTGATCGGCTTCAACGATAATACGCGCACGCTTTGCAGCATCGGCGAAACGCTCGCGCATTTTTGCTACGCCACCATCCTGCGCCCAACCTGGAATGATCAACGCGGCCAATGACGTTTGTCCGGAGAGATACGGATACACATCGGCAGCAACCCATTTGCCGGCCGCGGTGGAATTGCGCATCACCTCCAACACCGCGTCAGCTGTTCCCTGCTCGTGTCCCTGCACTTTCATGTGCGTAAACACCGGCACGAGACCGGCGCCCTCACCGATCACCATCGTTTCTTCCATTCCCTTTCGCGAGCTATACCCAAACTCCGGCGCCAGGCGATCATGGTTGGGGAAGAATGTGCGCCATGGCCGCGCTGGTGACAGCACCTCGATGACGTCCGCCACCGTGGAGAAATACGCTGGCTTGTAGTCCAATCCCGCCGATATGCCAAACGCGCCTCGCTTGAGATTGGCAAGAATCATCGAACGCATGCGCGCGATGTTATCAGGCGTGGGACGTTTGTCCGACGGGCCCATGACGCTGGCCCACACCGAGTTAAATCCGGCGCTCGCTGCGACATTCACCGCGAGGCCGTTTTTCGCGAGACCATCCAGTTGCGCGCCGATGTCGGCCGGTCCCTCGCCGTCGGCGTTCAGCAGTTCCGTCGTTACGCCTTGCGTGAGCATATTCTCGGCTGTCGGTAGCGCGGACGGCACCGCATGGCTGTGCATATTGATGAATCCCGGCGCAACGAACAGTCCGCGCACATCGATTTCCGTGCGGGCTGTGGCGCCGGCGAGATCACCGACACGGGTAATGTGGCCGCGCGTGATGGCGACGTCCGCGCGAAAACGCGGCGCCCCGCTGCCGTCCACGACAGTGCCGCCGCGCAGGATGATGTCGTAACTGTCAACGGATTGTGCAGCGGCGCGCGTGATCGGCCCGGCAGTGACGGCCAGATACAAAGCGATCGAGAAAAGGCGATTGCTCACAGTGGACAAAAGATCGGGAGGAACGTGGAGCTACCTGTGGCGCGACGCCGTGTCCGGTTGCGAGACGATCGCGCTCGGTGTCTCGCCAGCGTCACGTCAGCGTTATCGAAGGTGCGAAACCATCCAATCGGTAATGATCTTGACCGCGTCGGCACGCATCATCACTGGCGGCGGAAGCTTCGCATAGTTGCCTGGAAACCCATCGGCGTCATCGACGAAGAGATGGTTCAGACCTGGAATCACGCGCGCCGTCACGTCCTTGTTACCGCCTCTTTTGAACGCTGCTGCTTCAAGGGCAACCTGCGCCGGGGCTGCTTGTTTATCGTTGGAGCCTGTGAGGATGAGCACTGGCGTCTTAACCCGCCGCATTGTGGCGGCCGGATCGTAGGTCAGGAAGAACTTCATCCATGGGTCTGCGGCCATCATCGCATCGATCTTCGCGGGGATCTCGGCGATGCCTGCTGCTCGCTGGGCGGGCGTAAAATTCGGCTCGTGCTCAATGTTATTCTGCATCTGAAAATGCAGGGCGCTGCGCGCGGGTTCGGCAACGCCGGCGAGCAATACGATCGCCCGTAGCGCCGGTTCCTTCGCAGCCACCATCGGGGTGATCACCGCACCTTCGCTGTGGCCAAGTACTCCCAGACGGTCGGCTCGAATCTCCGGACGCGTTCGTAAGTAAGCGAGCCCCGCCCGAGCGTCTTCTCCAAAGTCCTCGCTGGTCGAGCCCTTGAACGTGCCGCCGGAACCGCCGAACCCGCGATCATCCATACGCAGCGTGGCGATGCCGTTTCGTCCAAACGAATCGGCTATCTGACGAAATGGTCGATATCCGTCCAGCCCCAGCGCACTGTCGCGATCCTCCTGCCCGGAACCTGTAATGGTCACGACCGCCCCGACCGGGTGTTCCTTGCTTGCGCCTTTTGGGAGTGTCAGCGTGCCGGCAAGAGAGAAGCCCCCGGGTGTTTTTATCAACACTTCCTGAGCAGTGTAGTTCGCATCTGCGGGCGCCGAGTAGTCGGCCTTCGGCTTCGGCGCTACTGGTGCCGCTGCAGTCGGCTTGTCTCGCGTGAAGGTGAGCGGTATCGCTTGCCCGCCCTGTTTGAAGGTGCCCACGAGCTCAGAGTGCGGTTTATTCAGGACTCCGTCGAAGGCGATTCCTGCCGCCTTGCTTCCGAGAGTCACATCGTCACCTCGGAGGGAAACCGAATCGAGCGGAATGCTCGCTCCCTGAGCTGGGCTTTCAAATTTTCCGGCGTAGATGCCGGACTCAGACTTTGTCACGGTCACAATCAATTGCAGTTTCGTCGAGCCGGCGTCCAGGGTTCCGTACCACGAGCCCTCAAGGCCTTTCACCGGGGGCTGACCAAAAACGTGCCGGGAAATGCCAAACACCATCAGCAGGCTGAACAAGGCACATTTCCCGATCGTCGGTACTTCTCTCATCTCTCGTTTCCCTAATTAGTTGTGTATCGAAAATCATCGTGAACAGTGGCCCAACTCCGGCGTATTCCCTAGTTGGTCGCGTCGAGTACGATTCGGGCTATACCTTCTGCCCTTAATTCATGCACTTGCCAGCGTGGCCGATGCCAATCGCGCCGTTTCAGCGAGCACGGCCGCACCAATAAACAGGCTGCCGTCCGCTGCAAAAAAACGTGGGGTATGTGCCGGCGTTGCTTCTCCGCCGGGTTCGCGCGCACCAATCCGGAGGAACGCCCCAGGAATACTCGCCATGTAGTACGCGAAGTCCTCGCCAGCCATGTTCGTGATGCCCAGCGGCACGACTGCATCGATACCGAGCAACCCTGCCGCGGCCTGTCGCGCCCAGGCAGTCTCCTGTTCAGGGTTCACAATTGGCGGCGGGCCCAGATCGATAAGCACCTCGGCCGTGAGGTCGTGAGCCACTGCAATTCCGTGCGCGACTCGACGCATTTCGTTGGCAAGCAGCGCACGGGTAGCTGGGTCGATGGTGCGCAGGGTCCCGCCGATAGTGGCTATTTCCGGAATCACATTCGACGCGGAACCGGCTTGCATGGTTGCCACTGTGAGTACGGCGGGCACCGACGGGTTCACGCGGCGAGAGACGATGCCTTGTAGCGACGCGATCAAAAGCGCGGCGCCGAGTACAGGGTCCACCGATTCGTGTGGCCGCGCGCCATGTGCACCACGACCCGTGAGCGTGATCTTGAACGTGTCCGCCGCCGCCGCCAGCGGACCCGCTTGCGCGACCACTTGCCCCACCAGGAATCTTCGGTCGACATGAGCCCCGAAAATCGCGGCCACACCGTCAAGTGCTCCAGACTGAAGCACCGCGGCCGCACCCTCACCAATTTCCTCGGCCGGCTGTAATACCACGAGCACGTCGCCCGTCGCGGGACGGGCGGCCAGGAGATATGCAGCGCCGATGGCCCACGCCGCGTGTACGTCGTGCCCGCAGGCGTGCATGACGCCTTCGTTACGAGAGCTGAACGGCAGGCCCGTGGCCTCTTGAATGGGCAGTGCGTCGATGTCGCCACGCACGGCAACAACGGGCGCACTCCTGTCGCGGCCTCGAATACGGGCCACGAGGCCAGTGCGGGCGACTCGCTGCACTGACACGGGATCGGCCATCACCAGCGCTTGCTCAAGCACTGCACTCGTGCGCGATTCGGCGAAAGCCAGCTCGGGGTGCTGATGCAAGTCGCGGCGCAATGCAATCAGTGCCGCGCGCTGTTCGTCACCGAAGAGTGCAGCGACCTTCGCGGGAAGGCCACTGTGGTCGAAGTCGCCGGCGGTCATGCTCAACGCGACGCTCTCGTGCATGATCACGCCGTCCAGATTTGCGTGAGTACGCGACGGAAGTTGCCGCCCAGGATGCCTTCAATGTTGGCATCACTGTACTTGCGGCGGATGAGTCCTTCCGTCAGATCGAACATGCGCTTGGGGTGATCCAGCCCCTCGATGTCGATCTTGTCGCGAAAGCCATAGCTGCCCTTATACCCAGCTCGCATTTGCCGATTGGCTTCTGGTGGCATTGCGTCATATCCATGCAAGTCCATGTCGCTCCCAACCCCGAGGTGTTCCGGCCCGATGAGCTTCGCGACGTGGTCGAAGTGATCGAGTACGCTCTCGACAGTGGTGGGCTCCTTGTCGCTCACGAACATGCGCACGCCGGTGATTCCCATGACGCTGCCGGTCTTCTTCACCGCGAGGATCGCCTCGTCGGTCTTGTCTCGCGGATGGCCATTGGCCAGAATACGGCAATTCGAGTGAGTAATGAGCACCGGTTTCGCAGACAGTTCGAACGCATCGAGCGTTGTGCGATCACCGCAGTGGGAAACGTCGATGGCCATGCCAACCTTGTTCATGCGGTTGATGATGGCCACTCCAAAGTCGCTGATGCCCTCGTCGCGCCGCTCGGTGGACCCGTTCCCGATCAGGTTTCTGCTGTTGTACGTCAGTTGCGAAACCCGCTGTCCGAGCGAGTAAAAAAAGTCCACGTCGTCCGGGCGGCGGAAGTGCTCGGAGTTCTGCAGGCCGAGAATCACCGCAACTTTCTTCGACGACTTCACGCGAGCAAAATCGTTCGCCGAGTCGATACGCATGAACCGCTCGTCGCTTCCGGCAATAAACGCATTCAAACGTGAGAAGAACACGAGGGACTGGTCGTAGGCATTCGGCCCTCCGAGTCCCGTTGCGGGATGAAACACATTGATGCCGGAGTCAATGAATTCTTTGAAGTCCGCCTCGGTGAATGTCTCCGGGTTCGTCAACCACTTCGCCTCAACAGATCCGTTCAGCGTGAGCACGCTCAGCATATCAATGACCAGCGAGCGCTGCATCAGCGATATCGCACGGGCCGAATACTCGGGCGCGGTCTGTCCGAAAATTTTGTAACGACCGAGGTTGATCATCGGTGCTGCGATGGATGCGACGCCGACGACAGCGGATTGTGCAAGCATCGTGCGACGGGAGATCGCGTGGCGGTTATTGCTCATGAGATTCTGCGCTCAGCGCGTCGGCGAAATGCGAGTGAACTTGTTTCCCAAGAGCTGCAGCGAAGCAATGCGGCCAGTTCCATCTGGCTGGAACACGACCGTGCCGTCACCGCTCTGGCGATTGTCCCATCTCGCGCGGAAGGTTTCGTACTGCCAGTGTGAGAGGTCGCCCTCGTACGCTCGGCTGAAGCGGACATGAAGCGCATCACCGTTCATGGTGACGACTGCATCGCCGTACGTGGTGTTGCGGTAAGTGCCCGCGTACTGCGCTGTCGGCAGACTTGGTTTCGTCTCCAGCACACGGCGCGC
>JANXUN010000214.1 GCA_025356185.1 Gemmatimonadaceae bacterium | reverse complement strand
TACCGCTATTCATCATGGCTCACTCGATCGTAAACAGCGACGCGATGTCGAGGACGGGCTCAAATCGGGTCGCTATCGCGTCGTAGTCGCCACCTCGAGCCTTGACCTGGGCGTCGACTTTGCGCCGGTTGATTTGGTGATGCAGATCGGCAGTCCTAAAGGTGTCGCTCGACTGTTGCAACGCGCTGGTCGATCGGGACACGCACCCGGACGTGTGTCGCACATTGTCTGTGTGCCGACGCACGCGTTCGAGTTGGTGGAGGTCGCGGCCGCGCGCGATGCGATTGCAGCCGGACGGATAGAGTCGCGTGACCCGATCGATCGCCCCTTGGATCTCCTCGCGCAACATCTCGTGACGCTTGCTATTGGCGGCGGGTTCACGCGTGACGCCGTGATGCATGAGTTGCGCACGACCCGGGCTTACGCAGAGCTAACGGAGCAAGAGCTTGATTGGGCCTTGGACTTTGTCACACGCGGCGGGTCGGCGCTGACGGCATATCCGGAGTATTCGAAAATCTCGCTCGTCGATAACCGTTACGTCGTCTCAAGTGCGCAAATTGCGCGACGGCATATGCTCAACATCGGCACGATTGTGAGTGATGCGAGTATTGCCGTGCGTTATTTGCGCGGAGGCCGCATCGGCACCGTCGAAGAAAGCTTTGTCGCGCGACTGAAGCCGGGTGACCGATTCATTTTTGCAGGAACGCCGCTGGAATTTGTGCGCGTCCAAGATCTCACGGCATACGTGCGACGTGCAAAGTCACGTACGGGCGCGGTTCCGCGATGGATGGGCGCGCGCATGGCACTATCGACTGAGCTATCAGCGGCCGTGCGCGATCGATTGGAGTCCGCGCGCAACGGCATATTCGAAGGCGCGGACATGCGCGCCGTGCAGTCTGTGCTCGAAACTCAGGCCGAGCGATCCGTCATACCTGCCGTCAATGAGTTGTTGATTGAGCGGTGTCAGTTGCGCGACGGATATTATCTGTGGGTGTATCCGTTTGAAGGCCGACTGGTACACGAGGGGTTGGCCGCGTTGTTTGCGTATCGCATGTCGCAACTACAACCGATCTCGTTCAGCTTTTCGTGCAACGACTACGGTTTTGAGCTGTTGTCGCCCGACGAGGCGCCGATTATTGAAGCACTGGTGAACGGGCTGCTTTCGACAAAGCATTTGTTGCACGACATCGTTGCCAGCCTGAATGCTGCGGAGATGGCTCGTCGACAGTTTCGCGAAATCGCGCGTGTGGCGGGATTGATCTTTGCTGGGTATCCGGGACAACAAAAGAGTATGAAACAGGTGCAGGCGTCGAGCGGGCTGCTGTACGATGTGTTCGTGCGCTATGATCCCGACAATCTGCTGGTGAAACAGGCGCATCGCGAAGTGCTGGAGCGTCAACTTGAGGCGAGTCGGCTTGGGCGTGTATTGGCGCGCTTGGAGGAAAGTCGGGTGCGAGTTGTCAACGTCGACCATGCGACGCCGCTGGCGTTTCCGTTGCTCGTCGACTCGACACGTGCAAAAGTCTCGAGCGAAAAGCTGGCGGACCGCATTAAACGCATGACCATTCAAGCGGAGCGTGGCGGTGTTCGCGGCGCAGCGCGAATTGTACTCACCAGCGAACGTCGATAATGGTTGGCATGATTGAGATTATTGCGCACGGAGAGCGCGTTCAACTGCTGCCAGATCACGCGATGTATCTGCCCGCGCACAACGCGGTAGTCGTTGCCGATGTGCACTGGGGCAAAGCGTCCACATTTCGCGCGTTCGGCGTTCCCGTGCCTTCGGGTTCGACGCGCCACGATCTTACGCGATTGTCGCGCGTTTTGCACGAGACGCGCGCGTCGACGTTGATCATTGTCGGCGATTTGCTTCATGCAAAACGCGGACGCAGCGAGCGATTGTTCGCCGAGCTCGCGGCATGGCGCGAACAACATGCCCAGGTGGCGATGATACTCGTTCGCGGCAATCACGATGCGCGGGCGGGCGACCCCCCTGGAGAACTACGCATCACATGCGTCGACGGCCCGATCGCTGTTGGATCGCTCACGTTGCAACACCACCCTGCCGAGCGACCGGAACAGTTCATTGTTGCCGGCCATTTGCATCCATCCGTTGTGCTTCGTGGGCGCGCACGACAACGAATGCGGTTGCCGTGCTTCGTCGTGCGCGAGCAGCTGCTGGTGTTACCCGCGTTTACGGCGTTTTCTGGCGGTGGCATGTTTGCATTGCGCACTGGTGACAAGATATTCGCGATCGTGCAGGGTGAAGTCGTACGCTTGGACCCTTCCTCTTGACGTTGTCATCTTGCACAGCGGCAACGCTTCTATTTGGTCCGAACGCCAGCGGTGACTTCGCCCTTATGCGCGGCGAGCGAAGCTGAGCTTCTTCATGCAAACTCCCGGTGAGATGGACGCTTCATCCGCTACACGTCTGCAGTCGGTAGGCGGCGCGATTCCATCGACCGAAGGATTGATATTAGACGGAGTTCGTGGCGGATGCCGGCGGCGGCGCACCGTGAAAGAACATGGTCAACAAAAATAGGCCTCCGTTGGTCGAGCGAGCGGAGTGCTCGACACTTGGGCGGAGCACGAGGACATCGCCTACAGTGAGCGCGTGGTCCGTGCCTCGCGCGGAGAAAGTGATTTCGCCCTCAAGTAGATGGATCGTGACGAACGCGTCGGTGCTGTGCGGGGGAAGCGTACCCCCCGCGCCGAGTTGCATCATCGTCAGTCGAAGTGGACCTTCCTTCACGATCGTGCGTGCGGTTCTTCCGTGCGTTTTGATGAGTTCGAGATCCATCAGCCGGTCGCCGGTCGTCAGGTGGTGGACCTGAACGTCGGCGTCGAGTACACGATTCATCGATGACATTACTTCCCCGCGGCCTGTGCGCGGAGGATTCCCACCGCTCCCTTCGTCGCGTCGGCGAAGGCGTGCGTGACGAAGGGATAGTCGCCCGGCTGCTTTAGCCGAATCTCAAACATTGCGCCCCCGCCGACCGGCACTGCCACAGTCTGTACTCCATCGTATGTCGGTTTCGCCGATCCATCAGCGAATACGCGTTCGAAAATTCCGCCGACGACATGGAATGACGAAACCCGGTTCGGGCCAGCGTTTACCACGTACAGTCGAACCAGTTCATTGGCCTGCACAATGATGGGATGCGTTGCATACTGCGCGGCGCGTCCGTTAAACACGACAAAGTCCGGTGCGAGACTGAGTACGTGCTCCCACGCTAGCGAGCGTGTCGTGCCGGCGCTGTCGCTTGTGAGATAGAACTCACTCTGCACGAGAACGAACTCCCTCGCCGTCGGTCGTGGTGTCTGCGGATCGATGATAAATGCGCCATACATACCGTTAGCAATGTGCGCCGCGACCGGCGCTGTTCCGCAATGATACATAAACACACCCGCCACGCGCGGAATGAATCGGTACTGCACCGAGTCTTTTGGTGAAATATTGACATAATACTTGTCAGGCGCGATTTCGGCCGCGTGAAAGTCCATGCTATGGGGAATTGACCCGCTGTTCACGAGCGTGAAGTCCACGGTGTCGCCAACCGTCGCGCGGAGAAACGGCCCTGGCACGTCGCCGCCAAACGTCCACGCGGCATACTTCACGCCGGGAGAAATTTCGACGGTGGCATCTGAGACATCGAGTCGCAGCTTTTGATGGCGCACCGTTGATCGCGGCGGTGCTGACGCGTTCACTTGTGCGGGTGCAGTACCGCCACC
>JANXUN010000168.1 GCA_025356185.1 Gemmatimonadaceae bacterium | reverse complement strand
GACGCTACGAGCCAGATGTCGATGGCGAGGTGATGCGCGCGCCGATGGCCGCGATGCACCACAACGCCGTGATGATCACAATGGTGAACTTGAGCGCCGCGCAGATGGCTGCCAAGTGTGCGAGCGCGTCGGAAGCTCCGGCGTCGAGCATGTGCCAGAGCGCGAGGTTTTCGGTCAAGTCGAGCGGGATGCACAGCAGTACGGCCTTGCTGAGTGTCGCGCCGATGCGCTGAAATGTCGACGACGCGGGCGTGCGAACGAGGAGCGCGGCGCCGAACGCAAACATCAACGGATACGCGACAAGGAACGCGAAGTCGACGCCGAGGCTGACCTTCGCCGCTTCGATGGCGTCGTTGTGCTGCCAATCGGTGATGATTGCCGCGGCGCGCGGTTGCGACCAGGCGAGCTCGTAGGCAACGATGCCACGCGTGTCGTCGGTGTGCAGCGGCTCGTCGAGGCCGCGCATCTGCAGCGTGAGTATCAGCGACAGCGTGGCGAAGAACGCGAAGCGGAGGAGTCGCATTATTGCGTGCGCAACCGCGTGGCCGGTGCCACGGTGACGCGACGGTCGCGGCAAATCGTCTGGCGCACTAAAGTGTATGAGTCATGGTGAGCCCCAAAGATGATCCGATGTCTCTGTCGCAGAATCTAGATTCCCCGCCGCCCGATGGTATGGACCGGAGGCGTTTCGTGCAGCGTCTGGGCCTCGGTCTTGGCGCGATGACGCTGGGCGGGACCGCGTTCGCACGCACGGCGCTGGCCGAGTTCGTAGCGGCGTCCGCTGCAGCGACACGATTCGCCGCGCCGATGCCGCGCCGCTTTTACGAGTTTGTTTTCGCGCGGCTCCGCTACGACTCGGGCGACTGGGACTACAATCCCAAAGTCTGCTCCAACATGCTCGACGCGGTGGTGCAGTACACCGATATCCCCGTCAGCAGTCAGGAAATCGTGATCACCGCCGACTCGGCCGAGCTGACGTCGTTTCCGTTTTTGTTCATGACGGGGCACAAGCTGGTGCGCTTTAACGACAAAGAGCGCAAAGGGCTCGTGCGTTACGTCGACAACGGCGGACTGTTGTTTAGCGACGATTGCAATCACGACGTGAACGGTCTGTACGCGAAAACGTTTGAAGCCGAGATGGTGAAAACGTTCGGCGCGAACGCGATGCCCAAGTTGACGAAGACGCATCCGTTGTATTCCAGCTTCTTTTCGTTTCCCGACGGACCGCCGCGCACGTCGCACGAATTGAACGGATGGGGCGACAACATTGTGCACGAGTATTTGCGTGGTGTCGAACGGCGCGGTCGACTGGGCGTCTTGTACTCCAACAAAGACTACGGCTGCGAGTGGGACTACGATTGGAAAAACAAGCGCTTCCGCAGCAAAGACAATTCAAAATTTGGTGTGAACATCGCTGTGTATGCGATGACGTGAAAAGGGCGTTCGCTGCAAGTGCAGGAACGCCCTTTTGCCGCGTCGTGCTGGCGCCACCGTGAACTACTTCCGCGTGTACACCAGCTTTTTGGTGCCGCCGTCGCAGCTGCCGATCACCTTCATACCGTCTTTCACGTCGCCGTTGGCGACGATGTCGATCGTGTAATTCTTCACGCCCTTCGCCTCGAGTTTTTCAGCGATCTCTTTCTTGAGATCATCACAGCTCTTGGCGGGCACGTGCAGCGTGACGGTGGCGAGGAGCGCGAGTGGGGATATGGCGCGAAGGACTGCAATCATTGAAGGTCTCGGGCTCTGGGAGGGGAGAGGCGATCTGGCGAAGCGATGAAATATTAATCAGCACCCCCCGGTTGGCGGTCAGCTGCGCGATTGAGCCGGTCGATCAGGAAAATCCGTGAACAGGGCACGGAGACCTGTTTTACATCGTTTGGAAATGGACTCCGCTTCACTTCGGAGACTCCATGCCTATCTCATCGCGTCGCGCTTTCGTCCGTCACAACGTGAGGCGTTGTTGGCTGTTGGCCGCACTATTGGTGGTCACTTCGTGCGGGGGCGGAGGGTCGACCTCGCCGCCTCCAGTAACGACTCCAACACCACCGACCCCCTCACTGCCGACGTCGACAGCGACGGTCAGCGGCTCCGTGGTGGTTGCTGGCTCGAGCGATCCGTTACCCGGAGTCACCGTGACGATCGGCGGGTCGATCGGCACAACCGACTCCTCTGGCAAATACATCGTGACCAATGTCCCGGTGTCCCAAAACGTTGCGATCAGCGCAACGCGCCGGGGTTTTAACAGCTATACGAGTGCCATAACGGTGAGAGAAACTGGAACGACGCTTCGCATCGGTCTGCAGCAGGCGACGCTTTTTGAAGTGACGCACGGAACCGTCTTTGTTCCGTCAGGGACGTTAAAGGTGCGTGGAATCATTCTGTTGGTTCTCACGGAATCGTCGCAACGGTTTGCCAATGGTACAGGAACAACGGGAGATCCGCTGGCTGACCCCGGTGTCGATGTTTCCAGACAAGCGCTGCTTCCGCTCGCGCAAGATTCAGGACTTGCGCTAATGGGACTCATTAAGAGCGGCATATCGAACGATCCAACCGGATTGATGCAAAGCGCACTCTCGGAGGCGGAGGAATTAAGCGGACGCACAGACCTCTCCTCTGCACCGCTGATGCTGTACTCGCTGTCTATTGGAGCGAATCCAGCGCTCACTATCATGCGCGACATACCGGACCGGGTTGCGGGATTCTTTATGGGCACACCGTTCACAATCACTGGCCAGCTCACGGAAGCGATGTTGGCGATCCCGGGCTACCTCGCCATCGCGAAAGTCGACGAAGAAATTGACAACGCGCCGACGCTGGCATTTTTCGCATCTGCACGGCAGCGAGGTGCCTTGTGGGCACTAGCCTCAGAACCCGGCCGCAAACACTACACCTCCACGGCATCCCCGGCGTTCTTTGACGCGCTGCGCGGCTTCTTTGCATCAGTATTGGAGCAACGAGTCCGTGCGACGCCGGCGTCGTCTTCGGCGCTCACACCACTATCGGAATCATCCGGTTGGCTTGGCGACCAGAGCACATTCGAGATTGCCACGTGGTCGACTTTTCGTGGCGCGCGTAGCACGGCGAATTGGTTTCCGACGCAATCGACGGCTCAGCTATGGCAGAAGCAGGTGACGATTCACCCGTGACGGCGCGAGCTGTCACCATGCTAGGTGCCCGACTTCCGCTTTCGGTGCAACATGCGCTCAAATCGGGCATCGCTGCGCAATGGATCCCACGTTGGATCGAGCCGAAGAATCGGCACGCTCACCTCCTCACCTGCACTACGGTCGAGTAATCGATCGAGCAACCCAATCGCTTCGTCGCGCGCGCCGACGCGGGTGTAAATCTCCGCGGCAGCCAATAAGGCGGCCGACGCTGCGGCGTAGCCGACCATGGCTGAGGCCGAATCCACGAGCGTCCGTGCGTGCTCGATTGCCTGCTGCGCTCGGCCGGAGCCCGCATCGGCTTCGCCAAGCGCGGCGCGAACGCGATTGTCGAAAGAATGCGCCGTCAAGCTGTCTTCAAGAACCGCAACAGTCGCTGCAAAACTCGCGCGCGCTCGCGCGCCATCACCAAGATCGGCGTACAATCGACCGCGCATCAAGTCGAGTGTCCAATAGATCAAGTTATCTTGCATCGTGACCGCATCGGACTGATTCAAAATAGCGAGCGCGTCCGCGGGTTTGCGTCGATAGCGGGATAGCTGAACGCGTGCTCTTGTCACGGCACCTCCGGGATTCCAACGCGCCGGAAGCTGGCGAAGCGTCGCCTCGAGCGTGTCGGTGTTGCCAAGCCAGCATGAAAAAATGTATGCTCGGGCAAGCCGATATTGATATTTCTCCGGCTCCAAAACGATTAAACGATCCCAGATCGGCACGGCCTTTGCATATTCGCGCGATCGCTGATACGTAATCGCCAGCTGTTCGATTGTGCGCACGTTGGACGGTTCGATCGCCACCGCGCGTTGATAAAGTCGCTGCGCTTCCGGAAAATCACCTTGCATGCGATGCAGAAGCGCCAACTCACCCACCGGTTCCGCACTGGTTGGCGTTCCCTCTGCGGCCATCTCGAATTCGTGCTTCGCGTGCGCAAGTTCTGATTGCGCAATGAAGTAATATCCAAGAGCTAAGTGCGCCTCGGGTACATTTGTTTGCAGTTGTAATGCGCGCTCGGCTTCAGTGCGTACGCGCTGAAGCTGAGCCGGATCCTCATTTTGATGGCCACCTACTCGTCGCACGATTGCGAGTGCGAGTCCGGCGTGGGCCTGTGCAAATAAGGAGTCTCTCGCAATAGCGAGCGCATAGAGCCCTTCGGCATGGCGGCGATTCTCATCACTGACTTCTCGGCCGAAGTACACTTGCGCGCGCTTGTAAAACTCCAACGCTTGAGCATCAGCGGTGCCCGGTGCAGCACTATCAACCACTCCCTGCGCCGATGGCGCGCGCATCGCGGAGTGCGTCATCATGTACGCTCCTGTCAGAGCGAGGACGGAGCCGACGCAGAGTGTAATGACTGTTTCTTTGGCCCGCAGTACCCGAGTGACGGCGATTCGCAGCCGACCAAAGAACGCGGCGCGCTCGCCTGCAGCGATTGCGTTCAATTCCGCAACCACAGCAATAGCCGATGCCGGTCGCGCGGTCTGCGATGTAGTGAGCAGTTGATGAATTAGCGCATCCAGTCGCCATGAAATATCGGGGCGCACACTCCGTACGCTCAGCGGTTCATCGTGGAGAATTGCGTGCGCAATGGCGAGCGGATGATCGCCGACAAAAGGTCGTCGTCCGGCAAGCATTTCGTATAGTACGACTCCAAGCGACCACAAATCAGCGCGCGCATCTGCCGCGTGACCGTTGACGAGTTCCGGCGCCATGTACGCCACGGTGCCCATCATCGCCGAAGCCTGCGTCTGCGATGCGTCGACGGTTCGCGCGAGTCCGAAATCAAGAATGCGTACAGTCTCTCCAGTCGCCAGCATGATATTCGCCGGCTTGAGGTCGCGATGAACGACGCCAGCCGCATGCGCAGCCGCGAGACCGCTCGCGATTTGTTGAGCGATAGCGACCGCGCCGTCAGCACTGAGAGTCGGTACGCGATCCAGCCGTTGTCGGAGCGTCTCGCCCTCATACAACGCCATCGCGATGTAGAGCTGTCCCTCATTACTTTCGCCCACCTCGTACACACGACACACATTAGGGTGCTCAAGCATTCCGGCAGCGCGCCCTTCGCGGAGGAATCGCGCACGCGCCGCTACGTCCCCGTAGTGTGTCAACAGTGGCAGTTTGAGCGCGACGGTGCGACCGAGTAGCGTGTTCTCAGCGCGATACACCGCACCCATGCCGCCCGCCGCGATGGGCGCGATGATACGAAAGTGCGCGACCTGTGTGCCTACAAGTGCCAATACATCGCGCGGCAGCGATGATGTTGGTGCGAGATCCTGAAGCTCGCCAATTACCTGATCCGCGACTGCATCGTGCGAGAGCAGCTTCGCGACTGCATCGTGGCGTGTCGAATCGGATGAGGCGAGGTGCGCAAGATACGACGCACGCGCCTCGCCCTCCAGCAACACGGCTTCGTCGAACGCGAAGCAGATCGCCCGCCAGCGTGCTCCATTTGTTCGATCGTCCAGTGGTACCTCCGTTGTCAGCGCCGCTTCCTTCTTTATTCGCTAGCCTTAGAAGACCGAATCGCCGCCGAGCTCCGCAGCGAGCCACGCGCGAGCCGATCGTAACTCGCGCTTGACGGTTGCCAGCGACACATCCAGTGCCTCGGCTGTTTCCGTTAGCGAAAGCCCGCCAAAGAATCGTTGTTCAAGAATGCGCGACTGACGCGGCGCGACCTGCTCGAGTCGCGAAAGTGCGTCGTTGAGGGCCGACACGGCGTCGAGATCGGTATCGGAAAAACCAGCAATGATTTCATCGTGATGGCCGAAGACGTTCGGGTCATTCCGTTTCGCCGCGTGTCGTGCACGCGCCTGATCGATCAGGAGGTTTCGCATGACGCGTGATGAAAATGCGAGAAAGTGCGCGCGGTCGCGCAAGGTCAGTTGCTCAGTCTCCGTCAGCTTAAGCCATGCTTCGTGAACGAGTCCCGTGGTGTTAAGGCTCGCACCGGGAAGTCGATGCAACTGGTGTCGAGCGACTTCGCGAAGCCGATCGTACACCAGTGGCACAAGCGCGTCGAACGCCACGCGGTCGCCTTGGCCCCAGCGGTGAAGCAAACCTGAAATGTCGGGCGTTTGCGGGGGTACTTGAACCGCCGACGTTACAGGGGCAGGACGAAGAGGCATCGCGTTATCATACGGCGCCTGCCGATGGACGCAAGCGGTCCGCCTTGTCTCCGAATCCGCGATCATAGCGTAACGAGACACGGCGGCTGTAGTCCTGCTCGCCATCGGCAGGTTCATGTCGCAAGTTTCCGGTAACTGTATGTCTTTCTTTTTCGATTACCATGCACGTCGGAGCGTTTCGTGCGCAGAGTCGTCACCGTTTGTCGTACCGCTATTGTCGCCGCGTCGCTGCTCGCACTGCCAACCGCGACCCGCGCGCAAACGATCACGTTTGGTGCACTTCCGGGCGCTGCTGGCTCGGCGTTCTCCAG
Source organism: Gemmatimonadaceae bacterium (assembly GCA_025356185.1). Taxonomy (GTDB): domain Bacteria; phylum Gemmatimonadota; class Gemmatimonadetes; order Gemmatimonadales; family Gemmatimonadaceae; genus Gemmatimonas. Next base: position 1,640 of record JANXUN010000168.1, on the reverse strand, counting down.
CTATACCGAGTCTGGGTACGTGGTCGACTTGCTTGTTGGGGCGATGTGTAACGGATTCATCCTCGGTAATCCTCAACCGGCGCCGTACGGTGGCTCTTCCTGTTCATCTGCCACCACCAGTATCACCATGCGCGTGCGTCGAACGGATAACGGACTGTTCAACTTTCTGGGTGTTGATCTGGCGACGTTCGCAACCACCGACGCAGGGTCGGCTTCGTTTGCATACGCCGGATTTGCAAACGCGTCAACACAGTTTGCGTCCAGCATCCTCCCCCTCAGTGGAGGTTTCGCCACGAAGAACAGCATCAATACGACATCAAGCATTGACGACCTTCGCCTGTCCGTCATTGCGGGAACTCCGACGTCATCATTCATCGTCGACAACATCGCTTTGCGCCAAGTTAACGTCGTCCCAGAGCCATCGAGTGTTGCGTTGATGGTGATGGGATTGCTGGGGATGGTAGGTGTAGTTCGGAAAAAACGAAAGACGGAAGGCTGACGAACGGCTATTGACAGAGACAAAAGAAAGACGGCATCCACCACTTACCAACGGAACAGATGACGACCTTCGCACGCTTCCGCTTCCCGCTTGTTGTTGGCGTAGTACTCACCCAAGCATGCAACCCCATCTACTATTCGCCCAACACGCAGAACGTGCCCTTGTTGCATGGCAAAGGGGACCACAGCATCGCGATCGCAGGCAACCCCAATCGTGGAGAATTGCAGGCGGCGTACGCCGTGAGCGATCGGCTGGCGCTTGGCGTGAACGGTGGAAAGTTTAGTCAAAAGGACAACAGCAACGGTGATGGCGGCAGCGGGTCATTTGGTGAAGCGGCCGTCGGATACTTTCAGAATGTCTCCGAGCACGTCGTCTTCGAAACGTATGGACTGTTTGGCGTGGGAAGTGTTGAGAATCACTTCAAGTCATCGATCGCGGTCAACCCGGGAACAGACGGCAAGATCGCCAGCGATCTGATGCGCTATGGCGTGCAGCCATCGCTCGGCTACCGCAGCCCAATGTTTGAGGCGGCGATTTCGACGCGCGTTGCAAGCCTCAACTATTCCAACGCGAAAGGCAGCTTAGTGTATGACAAGCTCGCGCAGGTGACCTATTTGAACAACAACAATCAACTGTGGTTGGTCGAACCCGCGCTGACGGTTCGCATTGGAGCGCGCCAACTGAAACTGCAGGTACAGGTTGGGCGAAGCATCAATCTTACAAACAGTGACTTTCGACAGGACAAGTCGCATGCAACGATCGGCCTTGTCTATCGACCGAGTAAATAGCGCACGAGGAGTAGCGTGCGTGCCTCGCTAACTACACGACAGATGCAATGCAGAAAAAAACGGGAGACGCCACATCGGCATCTCCCGTTTTTTTCTTTGTCTTCAGTCTTTCTTCTTCGGTCTTCCGTCTGAGTCAGTCAAACGCTCCACCCACATTGATCTTCCGAATGCACAACCACGGGCTGCCGTGCGAAATGCTGTTCGTCTGCGTCGGCTGACCCTTCGCATCACCACCGGTGCCGTGCATCTGCCACTCTTTCGGGCCAGTGATACCATCGAGGTTGTTCCAGAAATCGGTGGTGATCGCGTTGTACGTCACGTCGGTGCATTGACGTGTGATCTTACCGTTTTTG